>JBILUF010000027.1:0-12404 GCA_044371155.1 Bdellovibrionota bacterium | reverse complement strand
GCATTCATCCAGGCGCCAGGGCGTGGAAGCTTGTGCAGCAGATTTGAGAAGGTGCCGAGGACGATAAAGAGAGTGCCGAATCCAAGTGCGTAGGTAAAGAGCAGAACGCCCGACCAGAGGGTGCTGCCACTTTGGGCAGCCAGGGCAAGAATCCCAACCAAGATCGGACCAGCACACGGGGCAGCCACAAATCCGCTGGCCGCCCCCATCAAGAAGGCACCTCCATATCCCCGTCCGCCAATTCGACTGAAGGTGTTTTGCACCTTTCCTAACGCGGAGAAGCGCACTACCTCTATCGAGTAAAGAGCCACCAGGATGAAAAAAATAGCCATGGTTGAGGCTATCCAGATATTACCAAGCGCCGCACCAAAAAGAATTTTTGCCTTCGCAGATACTAGGCCCAAGGCGGTGTAGGTGGCGCAGATGCCGGCCACGTAGCAGCAGGACAAGAGGATGGCTTTGCGACGCGGCAAATCGGCGGTGGCTCCAAAGAGACTGAGGGTCACCGGGATTATGGGGTAGATACACGGGGTGAGGACGGTGAGGAGGCCCGCCAGATATGCCGATATGAGCTGCGTTATTGTTCCACCATCTAGGGAATCTATCATTGTGAGCTCTGACCTTTGCGGCCCCTGTGTCCTGCCACTCGAGCCCTACACTAACACTAGCGTGTGTGCTGACCTGCGATTGCTTACACCACGTGTGTAGCGACCCCTAGATCACCCGAGCTGGTGTGCCGGACTTTTTCCCCACCACCGTCATGCGGGCCTCTTCATTTTGCTGCTGGAGGCTTCGCTCCAGATCTCGAATCTCAGCTTCATCTTGAGGGGATACCGCTTGCGCCTCCCAGCAACGCGCCAGGACTTTCTTTAGTTGGTTGAGGTTGGAGAGGATCTCCTCTCGCAGCGCTGCCGATTGCACACCGCCTTCAGAGATGAAGTCAGACCAGTCTTTGATCCGTTTTTGCATTTTGGCGAATTGGGATAGTTCCATGCGATGTATCTTCAAAAAGTAACCTATCAGACGATACACCGGTGAGCCTGACCCTTCAACCTCCACTCGATGGCCTAAATCGCCCCCCTTTGAGGGCGTCTCTGACCCAGCCCCATTGCACGCAGGGGGTTAAAGAGGCTGTCCTCCGGATCCTCACAGCACTGAGCGGTTTCTCGTTTGTCGGGATTATGGTACGTACGTTCTGGGCTAGAAGAGGATAACAATCCGCCATGACAACCGCCGTTTTCCCAGGCTCTTTCGATCCACTCACCAATGGGCATGTAGACATTATCGAGCGCTCAGTCCGGCTTTTCGATAGGGTCATCGTAGCGGTGGTATCCAATCCGGAGAAAAACCCGCTGTTCTCAATCCCCGAGCGCGAGGCGATGATTCGCTCCGAGCTTAAGCGTTTGGGCAAGCGAGTCGAGGTACGTTCATTTTCAGGGCTGTTGGTGGAGTTTTTGAAGCAAACCCGCTCAAGTATTGTGATTCGTGGTCTGCGAGCCATCAGTGATTATGATTATGAAACTCAGATGGCGCTGGTGAATAAAAGTCTGTGGGACCAGGTGGAGACGGTGTTCTTGGTGGCTCGCGAGGAGAACTCGTATATTAGCTCCTCGCTGGTGAAGCAGGTGGCTTTGTACGGCGGCGATGTGGCGAGCTTTGTGCCGCCGCACATCGGTAAAGCACTCCGCAAGAAGGCCAAGGAGCGGGGCGGCCAAAGAAAACAAAGCTAACGGGGAGAGAGATGGCTCTAACGAATCGTAAATCAGCGCAGATTAAACCTTCAGAGACCCTGGCCGTGAAGGCCCGCGCCAATGAGCTCAAAGCCAAAGGTAAAACGATTGTCGACCTGAGCACCGGCGAGCCCGATATCGACACCCCAGAGCATATTAAAGAAGCCGCTAACAAAGCGCTCAGAGAGGGGAAAACTAAGTACACCCCCGTGCAAGGTATCCCCGAGCTGCGAGAGGCGATTGCCCAGAAGCTTACGGGCGAAAACGGCATCGCCACCGAAGCCAAGCAGGTGATTGTTACCAATGGCGGCAAGCAGGCGCTGTACAGCCTATTCGATGTCACCCTTGAGCCAGGGGACGAAGTAGTGATTTTGGCTCCCTACTGGGTGAGCTATCCGGTGATGGTGGAGATGGCTGGCGGGAAGCCAGTGATAATTTCAGGAGACCCAAAGGCTGGCTACCGCGTTTCGCCAGCGCAGCTAAAAGTGGCACTTACTCCCCGCACCCGCTTTGTTGTGCTGAATAGTCCATCGAATCCAACCGGGTTAGGCTACTCTGCCGCCGAGCAGAAAGCGCTGGGTGAAGTCATCGCGCCGACTGGTGCGCTGGTGGTGTCGGATGAGGTGTATGAAAAGGTCACCTTCGGTGGTTTTGAATTTGTCTCCTTTGAGAAAGCCTGCCCAGCGCTGAAAGGCCGGGTAGTGACCGTCAACGCTCTTTCAAAAACCTACTCGATGACCGGGTGGCGAGTGGGGTATGCCGCAGGGCCGTTTGAGATTATTGATGCCATGATTCGGCATCAAAGCCAGTCGACCTCTGGGATTAACTCAATCTCGCAATACGCCGCAGTCGCAGCGCTCAAAGGGCCGCACGATTTTATAGCCACTATGAACCAAAACTTTTCGCGGCGGATTGAGATGGCGCTGCAGGAGCTCTTAAAAGCTCCAGGGCTCGCGCTGCACTGTAAGCCCCAAGGGGCATTTTACCTGTTTATTGATTTCGTTGGATTGCGAGGAGCCACCACTAATCCCGCCGTAGCAAATTCCACCGCCTTTACAAATTACCTCCTCGATAGCTCCGGTGTGGCCGCAGTACCGGGGAGTGCGTTCGGTGATGACGGCGCGTTCCGTATAAGTGTCGCCGCCTCTGATGCCGCAGTAGAGGCAGGAGCAAAGGGGATTCGCACTGCTGTGGAGCAGCTTTTGGGGTAGGGATAATTAGGGACAGTTCCATCTGTCCCTAATTATTTAGGAAGACATCAACTGTGCCCATTGTCCCGACTGAAAATTCGGAACAGACGGAACTGTCCCTATTTATTTTGGCGAATGGCGTTGTACATCGTTTCTACCGTGGGCACTTCCATGCCGATGTGGGTCGCCATTCTAACGAGGGCACCGTGAATTGCTTCGACTTCAGTACGGCGACCATTTTCAAGGTCCACTGCCAGTGAGGACTTTGCGCCAGTCCCCTTGGTTTTATAGCCCTCGGCTTTTGCAAGCACCATGGTCCGCTCCGCTTCGCCAATTGAGACGTTCATAGCACGCGCGACAGCGATTGCCTCATCCACGCAACGGGTAAACATGCGATACCCGTTAGGGTCATTCACCACCTGCCCAATCGAGGTGCGACAGGCCCCGGTGACCCCAGCGAATGCAAGAATCCAAATGAATTTGGTCCAGAGCTCTTTTTCAATCGTCGGAGTCGTGCCGATATCTATACCGGCATCGCGCATTACCAGTGTAATGGTATCGAGGTGCTTGGTATCCGCGGATGTGCGGTCACCGATTAGGAATTTTCGGGGTCCAGCGGACTGTTCGATTTTATTTGGAGCAGTACGCGCCGAGACGATGTAAGCGATTCCTGGGTAAACCTCAGCGTTTGGGCTTAGCTCTTTCACTCGCTGATCGTTATCGATTCCATTTTGGAACGTGATGAACATCGACCGACGTTGGACGGATTCAGGCAGTGCCAGCACTGCCTCCTCGAGGTCATAGGTCTTAGTGGTTAAAAGAACGACGTCTACATCTCTTAGTTGCTGTGGTGAGTCGACCGCTTTAAGCTTCGGGAGAAGGATCTCGTTCTCTACGGTTTTTAGAACCAGTCCTTCGGAGCGAATCACTGCTGCGGTTGGTGGGCGGCTCACGAACGTAACGTCTAGGCCTGCATTGGCGAGCATGCCGCCGAGGTATCCCCCGACTCCTCCCACGCCAACTACAGCAAACTTAGGTGTAGTTGAAGTCCTAGTCATTGGAGCAGAGTGTATGCCCCCTTCCAGGCCCAATCAACAGTATTGTAGGTTGAATAGGTGTGCCGCCGTGGTATCTGCTACATACATGGGTGGTTGTCACCGTTCGAAACGAGGAGGCACATGGCGCAAGTCCTGCCGATTTCGAGCAATCTTGACCGCCTTGTCCCACACATCCTCTTAGAGCCCGCGCGACCTACGCCCCAACGACCCGCGGGTCAAAGGATGCGTTCAGCGCACGACATCGGCTGCTAAAATTCCAATTCAATTCAGGACACCCATCAATTCACTTGCTCTAACCCCTAAAGGGCAGTAGCCACACGGGACAGGGGAGGTGGGTGTCTTGGGTGTCCACCACATGTGCAGCCGTTCTCCCGCCCTGGGCTTCTGAAAAAAAGGGGGAGCGTCGGCTCCCCCTTCCTGGTCTTTTTACGGTTCTGGGCGTTTAGGACACTAGCGCCCGCGCAATGTCGCGCACCCGAGCGACTTGTGTACTACGGTCAAAATGGGCCGGGACGATGATTATCCCTGCATCCGCCTCAAGCCCGGCCTCGCCCGGCTTTGGACACGGCTGCAAGATCGCAAGATTCGTGAGCTGCGAGAACGTGACCGCAGCGGCTTCGACCCCCGCGTTGAGGCACGATTTCTTCCGAAAATCATCCAGTACAATCACTGCACCATCATTCGAGGCAAGCTCCAGCGCGTTCGCCATATCCATGAGCGCAGTCGGCATGGCGTGGTTACCATCGACCACGATAAGCCCCATCGTGCCAGCGAGCTTCCCCGTCTCAAAGGTGAATGAGTCGCCAAGTATCTGATGCACCCTCGCCGCGATCGCCGGATCGCCGCTGCAGACATCGCCGATCTTAGCGTTGGAGTCGATTCCGATCTTCGTGCGGTACCGCATATTGTTTTTATCGGGCGAACCTTGAGCTACACCAACAAGTTCACCCGGTAGATCGATCGTTACGACCTCCGTTCCGGCACTACTCTGAGCGATAATCTGCTCTAAGCGCCCTCGCCCCGTACCGAAGACAAACGCTGCTTTAGGTTGGAGCGCTCGGGTAAGCTCGGTCAAGAGCGCCGCCGCCGGTCCTGGAGCGGTGCCGTAATTTTCCGGGCGGGCGGAATACTCCTGGCATGCAGCAAGGAGCTCAGCCGAAGGCTCTTTGTATCCAGGAATGTGATTCGCCAGCACGGTCTTATCAGCAGGAAGCACCTGGCCCGCTGCACGATCGCAGAACGGAAGTATCCGTTCCGCCACTACTGCCTGGAGCGGAGTTCGGTACTCAAGCGCCGTATTGTTTAAATGACAGGCGATGATCCCCGCAATCGATTCGACCTGTGCCGCGGTTGTCTTCTGATACTCGTGCGCTGCCCCATGAATGCGTGAAATATCCATATTCCTCCCTATGCCGTTTTGCGTCTTTGGGCTCCGAGATTAGCCCCTGCCCGGGCCGAGTGTACCTAGGACACAATCGCTAATCAAAAAACTTTTCGTCGCCCGATTAGCCTCAAAAAGAATGTTACCGAATGGAAAGGATTCGAATTCCAATTCAATTCAGGACACCCATCAATTCACTTGCTCTAACCCCTAAAGGGCAGTAGCCACACTGGACAGGGGAGGGGGGCGTCCTGGGTGTCCACCACATATGCAACCGTTGGCGGCAGCATAGATGGAGCGTTGTACATGATGTGTAAATGGCGTACATTTACACATCATGTACAACAGACAACTCAACGTATCGAAAGCAAACAGTTTTTTTCTGTTTGGCCCTCGCGGCACGGGCAAATCTACCCTGATTTCAGGGCTATTTAGTCCCTCCGAGGCGCTAGTTCTCAATCTGTTGCAGACTGAGTTATTGGCAACCCTGCAGGCCCGTCCTGAGGAGCTCGAACGACTGGCTCTTGGTGCTAAGAAGCCGTGGGTCGTCATCGATGAGGTCCAAAAGATACCGGCGTTGCTCGATGTTGTGCATCGGTTGATTGAGGAGCACGGGATCCTCTTTGCGCTAACCGGCTCCTCAGCCAGAAAGGTGCGACGGGGCGCAGCTAACCTTTTGGCAGGCCGAGCTTTCACCTATAAGCTTTTCCCGTTACGCGCAGCTGAGCTCGGCGATGCCTTTGATCTAAACGCTGCGTTGAGCTGGGGAACATTGCCCAAGATCTATCAGTTTGACTCCGATCAGACCCGCGCACTTTTTCTCAAATCGTATGCAGAGTCGTATCTGCAAGAAGAGATCGTTGCTGAACAGGTAGTACGCATACTTGCCCCCTTCCGCAGATTCCTGCAGATCGCAGCTCAATCAAATGCGACAGTATTGAACCTAAGAAAGATCGCGCAAGACTGTCAGACCTCGCCGAGTAACGTGAAGAGTTACTATCAGATCCTCGAAGATACTCTGGTGGGGATGTTTCTGGAGCCATTTCACCTCTCAATCCGAAAGCGACAGCGCGCTGCGCCGAAGTTTTACTGGTTTGATACCGGAGTTTTGCGTGCACTAAGCCTCTCGCTCGATGCGCCACTGCAACCTTCAACGTACGAGTTCGGCAAGCTTTTTGAGACCTTCATCATTAATCAGATACGTGCAGGGCTTGAGTATCAAGGAAAGCAGTACCAGCTCTCGTATCTACTAACCAAGGATGGGGCAGAGATCGACCTCGTCGTCGAGCGTGCGGGCCAGCCAACCCTCCTGATCGAAATTAAGTCAGGCACTGTTGTGCGAGATGGGGAGCTAAACAATCTAAGGGCGTTTCAGGCGGATATTAAAGGCTCAAAGGCGATCTGTCTGTATCGCGGTGAGCGGCCGCTTTCATCTGCTGGTGTTCCGATTCTGCCGTGGAGGCAGGGGATAGACGAGTTGTGAGCACGGGGCGAGCTTGCGCAGACTAGGTGGGGGGGTGGAGCCCCGATTCAGGACACCCTTCGAGCCCCGATTCAGGACACCCTTCGACTAAATCGTCTTAACCACTTGAAAGTAGCCGCCACACGGGTGCCCTGAAGTGAATCATTGATCTTAAATTGATAGATTATTCAGCAGCGATTCTAGCCTCGATTATCTAGCATTGAGGAAAGTAGGGCGGCACCAGTAGTCGAAAACGCTACTTTCTAGGATGTAAACACTGGGAATTTCTTTCAATCAATTTTGATTAAGACTGCACGAGTCGGTTCGTATCCATCCTTAAGGTACGCTGTAATGAAGCCATTTTTTGAGGATACAGACTTCTGCAGAGTCACACTAGAAATGTTAGGATATCTTAACTCGATCCTCCTCAGAAGTGAACTTAAGCTTTTAAACTGGGGGCTTTTATCCGAATCAAAGGCAAAATTGCCGTATTCAGATGTAATATTGCCGCTCCGGTGAATGGAGTAGTTTCCCATGGGTACATAAGTAGCATTTGGTTCGATATTCTGCGGCTCCCACGTAGTGGGTCCAAGACGTCTATATAAAACTGTGCCGTCGTAAAGTTCTCCTCCTCCAATATAGCGAACTAGCATATTACCATCCTCATTCATTCCGATGAATGACATGCACTGATTAGATGGAATCGGAATATTATTTTGAACTACTTCGAGAGTTTGATCATCAATCAGGAGCGGCGCAGAGTTTCCACAGTGCCTAGAGTATCCCTGCCTCACGACAATGAATTGGTCAATTACACCAACTAGCGAATATTCACCTGCCGGAAATCCAGCAGAGTTTATCGTGGGAAGTACAACTGAGCGTGTACTAGAGCCTAGCGATAGAACTAAAGTAGAAGAACTAGGTGTGTCGGAGTTACGTGAGATAGACGCAGTCTCGCCTGTTCGAAGCATCATGGTAGAAGAGTCTTCATCAATGTCTCTGAAGCTGAAGTGAACTGGCAGGCCGACCGGACAGCTGAAATTTCGTGCGCGTAATTTACGGGGCGCAAGACGTGAGCACCTCCCTGGTGCAACAACTGAAATGATTGAACCGTCATTTTCTACGCGGACTGGAATTGCACGTGCCCCAATTTTTTTAGACAAAGAAGTGGTACGGCCGCGAACCCAACTGAATGGGTGGCCCCAATCGTAACCAAACTTTCTCTGTCGACCTACGACTACCCCTTTAACGTTAACATCATTTACGAAGGAATAATTCTGAGTTCCTACTATCCCGACAAACTTCGCAGAAGGCTGCTCCGCGGTTACCTTAAATGCAAACGAGAATAGCGCCGAAATTAGTAAAGCAAAAAGCGAGAGTAGGTGCCTTACCCCAGGTTTTCCTTTGTAAAAGCAGGTATGGTTATTCACAGTCTTAGTTCTCAAGGTTGAATTCATGCGAGAATCTCTTAGGCGTTTTTTATGTTAACGAACCTCAAAAGAGTACTTTGATTCTACTGTACCGCTCCGAGTTCTAGGCTTATTCGCTTCTATAACACTCCTGTTTATTGTTGGGTGACACTGGAGCCGGGCTACGTCTGTTGGAACTTTTCTTCAATCAAGATAACAGGGAACGCGCCTACGGATGTGCACAAGCAATCGTCACGTTAGTTAGACAGATCTCATAACCACCTACAACGAAAACCTAACCCGGTTAGGTATCTGCAATAGTCTTCCGCAGAACCGTCACTTCAGTTATGGTGAGGAATTTTCTGGGGGTGCCGTAGTGCGTAGTGCCTCAAATTAAATGTTACCGAAGAGAAAGAATTCAATTCAGGACACCCATCAATTCACGTGGCCTAACCCCCAGAGGGCAGCCGCCACACGGGACAGGGGAGGGGGTCTCCTGAAGTGAATCGGCCACGTGGGAGGTCATACATTGGCAGTGGGCCGATAGCTGTAAGCCCGTGCTCTGGACAGTACCTCTGCCTACTGAGGTAGGCCGAACTTCTTGATCTTTTTATATAAATTGACGACACCGGGCGACTATCAAAATTAAAGCCATGAAATTTCTATCGCCAGAGGGGAAATTTCATGTAATTATATAACCTATGGATAGGACACAATATATCGCTGCGATAGGGGAGGGATTGAGGGTATTCCCAGTCGTTGCGTTGCTCGGACCTAGGCAGTGCGGCAAGACCACGCTTGCTCGAAGCTACTTCGGTACAGGACTACCACTGAACTACTTTGATTTGGAAAATCCCGAGGATCTTGCTCGCCTTTCTAATCCAAAACTGGCACTCGAGCGCCTCCGAGGTACGGTCGTCATAGATGAAATTCAACGCGCTCCGGACCTTTTCCCGCTGCTACGCGTGCTGGTGGATAGACCTGACAACCAAGCGAAATTTCTGATCCTTGGCAGTGCGTCCCGGGAGCTCATTCGTCAGAGCTCGGAAAGTCTCGCGGGAAGAATTCAGTATCTCGAGGTTTATCCTTTTGGTTTGGATGAAGTTGGAGGTGGATCGATCGAGTCGTTGTGGCTGCGTGGCGGTTTTCCACTCTCCTTCCTCGCGTCCTCCGATAAGGATAGTTTTGTATGGCTCGAATCCTATATTCGCACCTATCTGGAGAGGGATATTCCCCAGTTGGGCATCCAGATACCTGCGCCACAGCTCAGGCGCTTTTGGATGATGCTCACCCATACTCATTCTCAGATCGTAAACATCTCAGAGCTCGGGAGGTCATTCGGTGCTTCTGAGACGACGATCCGTAAGTATCTAGAGGTTCTCTCCGGAACGTTTATGATTAGATTGCTCCCCCCGTGGCATGAAAATATCTCGAAGCGCCAAGTAAAACGACCGAAGGTTTTTCTCCGCGATAGCGGGATTCTCCACCGACTGCTAGGGATCTCATCACACGAGAATCTTCAGGTTTCGCCCAAGCTTGGGGCGTCATGGGAAGGATTTGCTTTGGAGCAAATTATCAAGGCAGTTGCCGCGTCCCCTGAAGAGACCTATTTCTGGGCTATCCATGAGCAAGCGGAATTAGATCTCCTCATAATAAAGGACGGCAAACGGTTTGGATTCGAGGTAAAGTACATGGACGCTCCGCGCTTGACACCCTCAATGCGCGCGGCAAAGGATATCTTGAAGCTAGATGCTTTGACGGTGATCTATCCGGGCCAGAGGCATTATGCCTTAGCTGATCAGATCACAGCCTGCCCTCTTAGAGAGTTCGTTGAGCAGCAAGCCACGGAAGTTTCACGTTAGGCGGCCGAGGTGAAACAATCATATTCCCCGATATCATGCAGTTAGGCGAGTTCGCTCAAAAATTAACTGAGCGAGTGTGAAATGTGAGTGGTTTTCGGATCACACTACCCAGTGCACACATCCTCTCAGAGACCGCGCGAACTACGCCTCAACGACCCGCGGGTCAAAGGATGCCTTCAGCGCACCACATCGGCTGCCGACTCGGGCGATTCCTTCTTCCGGTCTGCGTAGGCCTCCCCATACACCCGCGCCATCTCCTTAAAAATATCTGCGTTCAGTAACACAAGGTAAGGATTGCTTTTCGGGGCAATCAGCAGCCCCTACGGCTCGTAGCGCAGCCGCCTAGCGATGCGGGCAAAATCGCGCCGTAGCTCATGTGCACTCATCACGTGGCTGGAAGTGAACATAACCCCCCTTCCTATAAATGGATCCTTCAATGCGCCTTTATTCGGCACAAGGCCGCGCAAGTTGCTGCGCCGAGCGCAGGCTAACCAGCCGAATATGCTACGTGCCCTGCGGTGCGTTGAAAGTACACTTGCATGCCTAGCTCCTCGCGCGGTCTCTGAGAGAATGGGTCAGGGGGCTTAGCAGACCCGTGGTGCTGAGAAGTGAACCTTTACTCAGCATCGTTTCACCAGCAGGGAATGACTCAGCCTCCAAAATTCCCATACTTCAAGCTGGCTCAAAAAACTTTCAACAATGCAGACTAACCCAATGATATCATTGCGCATGATTGCTTTTCCTATTCCCGGCAGCGAAGCATAATCAGTGCTTTCAGCGACAATGTCGCATGTTACCGGAAGGTTTCGACCTTGAGTCTGGCAGAGCAGTTTTCTAGCTCGAGTTATGCACAGAGCGATGTCCGAGAGGGCACATGATGTGCCGATAAAGGACACGGTGCTTGGCTTGATCACCCCTCGATTTCGATAGTGCCAGGAGGTATAATCGATCACATGTTTGATGATCTGCCATCTGCCGACGACAATCAGAGCACGGCTGTATCCCAGTATTACTGGGAGCGTTTAGGGCGAATGACGCCCGCGGAGCGGTTGGGGAGGTGTTTGAGTCTTTGCAACGCCACTCGTGAGTTTGTCTTGTCTGGCATCCGCAGTCGACATCCTGAATGTTTAGTTGGGGAGAACCAAAAAGCCGAGTTACGCCGGCTTTATGCAGAGCATACTTTTGGTGTGGAGTTCGCTGCACAGCATTGCCCCAAGCCAGACTCCGAACCTCGAAAGGGTGAGAAAAGTACGTGACTTCTGGGCTCGATGACATCGCTTCCGCATTAAAGGCGCTCGCTACTGCGTTTGTTGCATCCGAAACACGGTATTTTATCGGCGGGTCGCTCGCCAGCAGCATGCAGGGGGAATTTCGCGCCACCAATCATATAGATGTTGTTTGTAATCTTCTACCCAAAACCTTCGATCGGTTTCTGGCTGCATTGGGTGATCAGTTTCTAGTTGATCATGTTGCTCTACGGAGTGCTGTAGAGCGGGGTACAACCTTTAATATCATCCATGAACCTAGCTTCATTAAGATCGATCTTTTCTTTGCGCGTAGCGAGTTTCAACTATTGGAGCTAGAGCGTGCTATTTTAGTAGAGCTTTCTGGCTTTGGCCTCTCTCTGTATGTTGCAACTCCGGAGGATATTATTCTTGCGAAGTTGAATTGGTATAAAAAAGGCGGCGAAACCTCTGAGCGCCAATGGGCGGATATTCGCGGGGTGATGCGCACGCAAGGAGCACGGCTTGATTACAGCTATCTTGCGCACTGGGCCGAGAAATTAAACGTCCACGAACTGCTCAACAGAATGCTTCAGGAGAGGCATTCCGCCTAAATTCTAATCAAGTATCCGGGTGGATACGTTCCCTCTGCGCAAAACTCGGATTTAGAAGCGCTAGTTTATGCTACGTGAATTGGTATTGGCGCGCCGAGTACGTGCGTAACAGTTTGAATTGGTTGCTCGCAGGTAGAATCTCTTGCGGCGGTGAGACGCATAATTGCGCGCCTAGCTCCTCGCGCGAGCTAACTCAGGACACCCAGCAACTCACCTGGCCTAATCTCTTCGGGATTATGTCGAGAGCACCAGGGAGGGGGGTGTCCTACGTTTTTTCTTGCTTTCAAGCGGCATCCTCCCTAGCCCCCCGGATCTGCCCGTGTTTTCCGCTGCTTTTGGCATGCCGCCACGCCTGGCGCAGGGGGGGCCTTGCCGCCGTGCCGAAGCCAAAAGGGGGTAAACTTGAGTTGCGGCATCTTCCGTAGTACTATCCCGGGCCAACTAAATGAATTAGATCGGAAGAGCGTCGTGTAGG
>JBILUF010000301.1:0-3731 GCA_044371155.1 Bdellovibrionota bacterium | reverse complement strand
TGGGGGTTCGATACTCACCTACATTTCCTATCAGCGATTCTTCGAGAGTGTTCCGATGGGGAATCGGCCGCTCCTGTCCCTCGGGGTGATGCTTGTAATTATCGGACTCCAGTTTCTCGTGTTTGGTTTGTTAGCTGAGGTACTTGCTCGCACCTACTATGAGTCGCAGAGCAAGCCCACCTACTTTGTCCGGCGCTTTATCGGCAGCGCCTTTCAGGATCAGGAAAATCATGTGGTCGACTGGAAAAGACGGGTAGTCAATCGCTAGGGCACCAGCTCCCGGTGATAGGTGAGTTCTGTGAGACAAGGTGCTGTCATGCGGGTGCTGATTGATGCGCGAAAGATTGACGACGGGGGAATCGGCACCTACATCCGCAATCTAGTGACTGGAATTTTGGAGGTTGGGACGGCGGCGGAAGTCGGGATAATTTGCGGCGCAAGTCGCACTATCCCTGCACAGTGGAGAGGTGCTGTCGCAGTGCACCTGGACGAGACTCCGTGTTACTCGCTTTCTGAGCTGCTCCTTTTCCCGCGAAAGAGCCTGCTACGCCAGTACGATCTATTCCATGTGCCTCACTACACCCTGCCTCTTGCACTTGATGTTCCGACAGTTGTCACGGTGCACGATCTGATTCATGTGAATCACCCCGAGACCTGGTATCACAGGTTTGTCGCATCGCGCCTAGTGCGTTCAGCTCTGCGCCGGGCGGATCGAGTGCTAACGGTGAGTGAGGCGACGCGGCGAGAGCTAGTCGATCTAGTTGGTGGCGATCCGCGGGTGCTGGGAAAGATTCGCGTGGTTCCCAATGCGCTGGCTCAGGAGTTTGCTGCATATGAGACCGGCGACCACAGAACAGCGGAGCCGTATCTTTTGTCGGTATGCTCAACTGAGAAGGCGCACAAAGGCACCCGTGAGCTACTGGAGGCATTCTCAATTTTGAAGTCGCACAGTAGTCGCACTCGTTCCTCCAGGTCGGGCGCAGCAATAAAGCTAAAAGTGGTGGGTAAAGGTGCCTCGGCTCAGCGTCTTAGATCTATGCCGGTTGCCGCCAACGACGATATTGAGTTCCTTGGGGAGGTGTCCAGTGCGGAGCTTTGTCGGCTGTATGCCGGGGCCACCGCACTTGTGGTAGCATCGCGCGCGGAGGGGTTTTGTCTGCCAGTGCTCGAGGCGCAGGCCCGCCATGTGCCGGTTATTAGCACCCCGATCCCAGCCGTTGAGGATCTGGTAACGCATCAGGATACCCTTGCGGATGATTTCTCGCCGCAGGCGTTGGCGCAGGCTATGCGGCGGGCACTTGAGAGGGGCGCTTCACCTGTGACGGAAGAGATGCGAGGTCAGTATGCTCGACACCTAGCCCGCTTCGACCGTCAAAAGGTAGCAGCAGAGGTGTTGTCGGTATATGGTGAGGCAATCGAGGGCGAAGGTCGCTCTGCTGGTTGTGAGGTCGTGCGGTGAGGGTTGCTCTAGTACATGATTGGCTCAATGGGATGCGTGGCGGCGAGCGCTGCCTGCAGGCTTTCCTTGCCCTGTATCCTGAGGCGGATATCTTCACCCTGTTCCATGAACCCGGTACAACATCTGCCGAGATTGACCGGCGAGTCAAAGAGGTGTCATTCCTGCAGCGTATCCCGGGTGCTCGGCGGGGGTATCGCTTTCTGCTGCCGCTTTATCCATTAGCAATTCGCCGCTTTAATTTCAGCGGATATGACCTTGTAATCTCTCTGAGTCATGCCGCGGCAAAGAATGTGGTAATCCCGGTAGGAACCATACATCTTTGTTACTGTTTTACCCCGATGCGCTACATCTGGGACCAGGCGCGGGCCTATTTTGGTGGGCGACTGGCATTTCTTTGGCCGCTTATCTCCTGGCTGCGTCGCTGGGACATCGAGGGTAGTGAAGGAGTAGACCAGTTTGTTGGTATATCGCGGTTTGTGGCAGCGCGTATTCGCTGCTTCTATGGCCGGGACGCCGAGGTGATATACCCCCCGGTAGATGTGGGTTGGGTCGGGGCAAAGGAGCCGTTCGAGCCAGCGTCCCTGTCTCGTGGCGAGGCATTCCTGTGCGCTGGAGCGCTCGTTCCCTACAAGCGTGTGGCGGCTATCATTGAGGCCTTTAACGGCCTTGGAGAAACACTCTGGGTGGTTGGCTCTGGTCCTGAGGAGGAGCGGTTACGCGAGATAGCGGGAAGCAATATTAAATTTTTTGGCCAGGTGACAGACTCGCAACTTGCCGAGCTCTATCGTCGCTGTAGAGCGCTTGTCTTTGCGGGGAAAGAGGACTTCGGCATGATGCCGGTTGAGTGTATGGCAGCCGGCAGGCCGGTGATAGGGCTTTATGCCGGAGGATTAAAGGAGAGCGTGCGCGCCGTGCGACCATGGGCTGCGCAGCTAACCGAGATCGATTTTGCTCAGGCAAGCGGTGTTGCGATTCGACCAGATCGGCGGCTGCTGGTTCAACATATCCAGGAAAGTGTGAGGTTCTTTATCCAGCACGAGCAGCGATTCTCTGCTGCTGCATGTGTGCGTCAGGCAGCGGAGTTTAGCCCTGAGCGATTTTTTGCTGAATGGTCAAAGCTGGTAAGCGAGGTTACCCTAGAGAGCAAAGGCTCTAGGGAGGTCGGAGTGGGAGCGCATGCTTAAGCAGAAGAGGCAGCTCTTTGAATTCCTATTCATGGCAGCCGATCTTGCGGTGGTATCCCTGGCGTGGATCGTTGCCTATTGGATGCGTTTCTACGCTGATATTGTTGTGCCTGATAAGGGCATCCCGCCGCTGTTTTCGTATCTTCCAGTGCTGATTTTCATCTGGCTAATCTGGGGATTCCTATACCGCAGACTAGGGCTCTACAAGGCGATGCGCGGAGTGCGACGCACTCGCGAAATCTGGATGCTAGTAGAGGCAAATTTCTTTGCGGTGATTCTATTTATCGCTGCTATCTACCTCTTTCGTGAAAAGAGCGTGCAGTACTCCCGACTGGTATTTGTCTATTTTGCTATCTTGGCGACACTATTTACCATCGTTGAGAGATCGGTGTTGCGCTTTCTGCTGAGGGAGGTGCGGCGACGAGGTTACAATCTGCGGTTTATGTTGCTTGTTGGAGCAGGGAAAGTAGCGGCTGATATTGCGAGCAGAGTGCGAGCGCATCGAGAGCTTGGATATCAGCTGATTGGGTGTCTTGCCAAAGAGAATGACGGGCAACGTGGTCCGCGGGGGGTCCCGGTGATCGGAACCTATGCGGATCTGGGCGAAACCCTAAAGCGCATGGAGATCGATCAGGTTGTTGTTGCGCTACCATTTGAGGACAATAACTATCTCCCTGAGATCATGAGCCAGGTGGGGCATTCATTAGTAGATGTGCGTATCGTGCCAGATATCTACCAGTTTGTGCGTGTGGGTGGTGCGATTGAGGAGTTCGAAGGGCTCCCAGTCATTAGCGTACAAGGCTCGCCGATGGACAGCCTCAGTCTGTTCTTTAAGCGTGGGCTCGATATCATACTTTCATTGATTGCCCTGGTGCTTTTCTCGCCGATTATGCTGCTAGTTTACATGGCTGTGCGGATGACCTCGGCCGGGCCAGCTCTGTATTCGCAGGAGCGGGTGAGCCTTGATGGTAGCCGGTTTGCGATCTTGAAATTTCGCTCGATGTACATCGACGCTGAGAGTGATGGGCCAGGCTGGACCAAGAAGGGTGATGATCGTGTAACGCCAATTGGAAGATTCCTGCGTAGAA
>JBILUF010000300.1:0-3745 GCA_044371155.1 Bdellovibrionota bacterium | reverse complement strand
GGTCAGAAAATGAAAGTCGAGTCGGCCTAACGTTATCGTATCCCCATCCTTAAGTTCATATGGTTGGGTGATAAGCGTCCCTCGAACTTGAGTACCGTTTGTCGAGCCCATATCCGATAGCAGATAGTAACCCTTCCGTAACTCAATCGTGGCATGTTGCTCTGAGACAGCGAAGTCGGCCACAACGAGATTATTCCCTGCGCTCCTTCCGACTGTGAATAGATTCATCTCGGGGTCTGAGTTAGTACTCTCCTTAACGAGTGGATACAGAGCCTTTTGAAGCGGTTCAGAGTCTGAGGAGGGGTTGAGAATTTCCTCAGGTCTAAATAGCAAAGTGCTTTTTCTGCGGCGTGGTCCGCTGAGAGCTGCGACTGTGGAGGTCATAGTGCCTGGCAGGACGGCTGACCCAGCTAGTACGGGACATGTGAAGAAGTCAGAGAAGGTAGCCTCGTTTAGCTCTCGCGCCGCTTGATTGATGATATCAAAAGGCACCCGACCGGTGTGAGATAGGTATGAGCGCAGCTCAGTAGTGCGCCAGTCGATCCGATTCGGGCTGGGCTTGGAGCTTTTCTCCTGGACGGGGGATTTCTCTACCAATCCTTTAAGTTTGTCCCACATTTGTTTGGCCCCTTACTATGGTGAGAGGTGCAGTGGTAAGTTCGCCCCTGATCAATAGCAATTACCAAAGCTAGTATAGCCGGAATGTGTCCAGCTGTTTAGTACCTTTGAACGCTGGTGGTAGAGCGCCTACCATCTATCCCTTAAAGATCTCAAGGAATGCTGCGCAGGGTGGGCTGATCTGGGCATTTCTTGGGCCATAGAGGCCATCTCGAAAATCGTTCCGAGATAGCCTCTATGGAAAGCCTCAGAGCGCCCCAACTAACGGCCAGACGTGTAGCGCGCTATACCTTCGCCGCCTGAGCTGCATCCTTTGGCCGGATTACCAGCGAGAGCAGTATGGATAGAGCCAAAATACCGCCGATGATTCCCAGCGAGATACCGATTGGGAACTTCCCGCCGAAGGCCTCATTGAGCCACACCATCTTAAGGCCCACAAAGATAAGGATGAATCCGAGACCGTACTTGATGAACCTGAATCGACGCACAACATCCGCCAATAGGAAGTAGAGAGCTCGCAGACCCAAAATCGCAAAGACATTGGAGGTGTAGACGATCAGCGGCTCCTTGGTGAGGGCGAATATCGCTGGCACCGAATCAATTGCAAAGATGATGTCCGAGAACTCGATGAACACCAGAGCCAAAAATAGCGGGGTCACAAAAAGCTTTCCGGCACTATCTCGAACGAAAAACTTCTGTCCCTCAATTTTTGGGTGCACGTTGAACACCTTGCGGGCCAAACGCAGCACAGGATTCTTCTCTAGATCGGGCTGAGCCTCCGGGAATATCAAGATCTTCACTCCCGTAAGAAGCAGGAGTCCGCCGAAGAAGAGCACCACCCAGTGGTAGGTCATGAGATATGAGCCGATGGCGATGAAGATCGCGCGGAAGAATAAAGCGCCCAAGATTCCATAAAATAGCACTCGATGCTGGTATTTGGCAGGAATTGAAAGGTAGGAAAAGATCAGGACAAATACAAAGATGTTGTCTACCGCCAGGGACTTTTCAACTAGAAATCCTGCTAGGAACTCAAGCGCGAGTGTTTTTGACACTGCCTGTGGGTCAAAGCCTGGCAGCGCCGTCAGTGCGGTATCACTACTCAGTCGATACTGAGCAAAGTAGTAAAAGCCGATGTTGAATACTAACGCTAGGGTGATCCAGACGATGCTCCAGCCTAGCGCCTCTTTAAACCTGACCTCGTGTGATTCTCGGTGAAAAACCCCAAGATCAAGTAAGAGCAGAAGGACTACGAAGCCGGTAAAAGCAAGATACAGCCACCAATACTCTGCGAAAGGAAAATAGATCACAAATATCTCCCAAATAACTTACATGGATTAGCTGCGATTTGATCTGAGGCCGCGATTACACGAAAAATCGCGGCTAGATTTTTACAAATTACACGCTAACTTCGTTTGGGGCGTTGTCGTTCAGATAACGCCACCAACGCCCGTTCGATGCGCTGGAAGGTCGCTCCTATCGCCGCATAGGCATCAGAAGCGACGCTCTTTCGGACGATACGACCTCCTGAGGAGAGCTGCAACTCTACAGTACAGCGTTTGTCTTGCCCCCCTTTTGGACCATTCTCATCCGCAAGCAGCACCCTGATACTGCGCACAAGATGCGTAAAGCGATCAAGGTCGAATCTGATTCGCTCATGCACCTGCGACTCTAGTCCCTCTGTGAGCGAAAAGCCTTTGGCCGTACAAAGCACTCTCATAAATGGCTCCAAAAAAAGGACCGAACTCACCCAAATTTTCCTTTAAATTGTAGGGGATTAGGTAATATAGAGCGAATCGATAAAATGACACTAAGTCATCTATTAAACCGATAGCATGACTGCCCCACGGTATGGCCACACGGAATTTTTCCCCTCTAAACCTAAAGGTTTCTAGTGCGGGTGCCGAAGGAAGGTTAGCAGTCGGAGTATCCTGTAGCTCGCGTGGCTGGCGGTAAACTGCGCCGTTGCACTCAGGCGATTGCTGCTTGGGATGAGGGATGGTTGTTACAAGGGAATTGATATGACGATGGATTTTGGTCCTAAGAGCGGAAACAAAGTTGCAACTGAGATTGCGAAACAAGCGGGGCTCGATGACCTGAGCGAGATCCCCCGGACGCATCGTGGGGGCGTGGAGGCTGCAAAGGGACTAAGTAGCGTCGAATCAAAACATGATGCGTTTTTAAGCGATCCTGCCCCCGCCAAGCCGAGTGCCTCACAGAGCAACGCCCCACAAAGCAGCGCTCCACAGAGTAACGCTGTTGCTGCGGCACCAGCTCCCGCTACAGGGCCAAGCCTTGCAAACCTGGACGCAACGCTTCGGAACCCAAAAGCTGACAGAGAGGATATCAAGAACGCAATTAAGGCAGCCATGAGCTCCGGCCCCGATGGGGTAGAGGCAGCCTCAGCAGTGCTGGCAGAACACTTTGCCAAGGAGCGTACTGGCAACATGCAATCTTCGGCGCGTGCCCTGCGGGATGCGATGACAGAGCTTAAGATGAGTGAGGGGCAGTTTCAGGAGGTCAGCGGGGCGATCGCATATCGAGCGACCGAGCGGTATATTGAGGAGCAATACAAGCTTGATAAGCAAAAGGGCGCTTTGGATCTGTCAGCCACCCGGTCCGGGCATCTTGGTGCAATTAGAGATAGTCTAAAGTTTGGTGATAACCCGTTTGATAGTGGATTCTCAAATAAAGAGCATATTACGCTGGCGGTAAGAGACGCAGTGCAACAGCAGGTGGCCCACCTTGAGGCGCTCCCTGATAAGGGACCACTTGAGCATCGCGCTGCTGCCAAGCTGCGCCTGGACTATCGACTTGGGGATAACCCGCTGACGGTCGAGCGGAATGTTGGGGGGATCCTGATGGATCCAGCGCTTTCCGCCGATCAAAAGATCGCACGGCTAGATGAAATCCGATCGCAGAACGGCATGAGCGAGGAGGGGATGCGCAAAATTATTGGTCGAGAGAGCGACCGTGCCATCCGGGATGTCGGCACGTTTGATCTTGAGACGGCAAGGAAATTAAATGGAGATTTCGAGCGTCTTAGCAAGCACTACAGTCGAGGGGTATTTAATATGTCCCAAGATGATGCGATGCAGGATGCACTTGCCGATCGAATTACGGTGCTAGA
>JBILUF010000299.1:0-3755 GCA_044371155.1 Bdellovibrionota bacterium | reverse complement strand
AACTCTGACGGGGATCTCCAGATGCTGGAATGGACTACCAGTGCTGCCCGCCCTGGGTTTGCCCTACTGGTGCATCACACCGACGCCGAGCGGGAATGGCGCTATGACCGGGAATCCCATGTCGGTAGGCTCGATAAGGCTCTGGATCTAGCCAGCAAAAGAGGCTGGACCGTAGTCGATATGAAGCAGGAGTGGAAGGATATCTATCCTGCGCATAGCAAGTAAGTAATGACCAGAGCTGCAAGCGATGACGGTTAGCTACCGTAGTCTGGTGCTCGAACGCCATTTACTCCAGGTGCGAGCGTTGCGCATCCGGTATCGCACCTCAGATATCTTTAGCCGTCCAATCGAACCGGTAGCTCGAGCACTCGAGGCCGTAACGGTGCGTTTAGACGCCTTACCCCGGGTAGTAAGCTGAATCTGATAGCTGCGGCCTCCTTGCATCATCTGCACCTCAAGGCGGCTACCTTTCCGCTTCAGCAACGTCTTTGCCACGAAGCGAAAAGCCAGCCTTCAGCGTGACGACTTCATCTAAACGATGACAGCGGGAGTCTTGTATCCGCGGCTAGCCGTAGATGCCACAAACGCCCCTCATAAGCTCACGACCGTCACTTTAACAACACTGCGAACTTAAAAATTCTCTCTAGCCGACGCTCTCGCAGACATTCCGGCAGAAAGGGCGGCTCTAACACTACAAATACTTCAAACTCGCCAAACCAAATCCACAGCAAGTCTGACTAACTCACTGATGTCATTAAATATGATTGGTTTTCCTAGACTCTTCAGAGCGTGCCCTAAGCCCGATGTATCACCCGGCTTTTTAAACTGCCTAAGGGAGTCGGATAGAACCAAAAGGATCTTGACGATCTGGGACTGCTACTTATGTTTCAGCGCTCGGTCGCCCTCTAATTGGTGTATTTCAAGATTACTTTAACTAGGACGTAATAAATCCTCGTAGGGATCCCTTAGAGAACTTTAAGTCTGCCAACAAAGCAGAGTTATGAGAGGGCATGTTTTGCACCTCTATCTGTGATTCTCCTGTAACCCAGAGCAACGGCAGCACTACATTTATGAGTATAGAGGGCATGTAACAAGTGGCCAGGTTTAAATGGATGCGGGCGTCCACAGTCTGCCGTCCACCTACGCCGCCTAAATGAATAACTTGAATCCGTTCATTTTGTGGTATCAAACTCAAGGATTGCTGGCGACAAAAGACAAAGTCGGCGCTGAGGAAAAGGTTAGACCCTATGCATGAGGTGCCTGTCTCTCGACCGTCAGAGTGATTTTCTGTTAACTATAGCTCGTATGACCAATCTACCGCGCAACGCATCATCCATCAGCAAAGCTCTTGCTACTACGGCTAGTCTCCTCGGTCTTGGTGCCATAATGCTCTGTAGTGGAGCTCCAGCCACTGCCGACCCACAGCGGAGCCGCTCTAAACTTAACTCCGGCGCAGAGGTTGGAGCCAACAGTATACCGCAGGAAGCGTCGCTCTTGGAGGCTGGGCAGGAGGTTACGAGCGAAGCGTCCTCCGGCCTCGGGAGCGAATCCGAGCCTGCAGCGAATGTTTATAATCCTGCGGGTAAACGCGACCCTTTTGTGCCGTTTGATTTCTCGCGACCCTCCGCCCCACCTGACCCCGCTAATCCACTCACCGGATTCGATTACAAAGAGCTTCGCCTTAGCTCGGTGCTGGCGGGCGGCGAGGAGCCAATTGCGATCGTTGAGGATAGCACCGGGCGGGGGTTCACAGTTCGGCAAGGCACAAGGATCGGGAAAGCCGGCGGCGAGGTTATCGAGATACATCGGGATAAGCTGGTGATCCAGGAGCTGCGTACTGATTCACGCGGAGGGAAGTACACCGAACGGATTGAGCTTTTACTGCGTGGTGCTAAAGCGACAGAGGACGAATCAAACCCAAGACACACTCGCTAGTGTAGTGCACATCGAATGCTTCGAGTGAGCGAGTCATACAAGCCGGAAGCGGCTTTTTTCCATTCCGCTCATACCTGAGATATCTTTAGCGTAAGGGAGCCTTGGGCTGTAAACGCTCCCGGTCTGGCACATATTCCCAATGCCACGGCTCATTGCTGGCCCTAACCTCTTTGCCACTGGTGGGCGACACCCGCAGCTGACCGCGATACGGACTATCAAATCCGAATCTCTCTGCGTTTGCTTCAAGCCATGGCAGGACATTTTCGCTCCCCTCGCCTCTGACTTTGATGTCAACGGCGAATCCACTTTGATGATTCGAGTATCCTGGCGGATTTGCGGGATTACCTTGGTTACTTTCCCATAACTTCCGCAGGCGTTCCTGATCTTGATTGGTTCTAAATGCACTCACAATCTTAAGAGTCACCCCATCGCCCGCAGCGCTCTCACGCATACTCTCAAAGGCATCTGCAGTAGCAGCTGAAAGGATAAATAGCTTACCACTTACATCGACTACCTCGCGTGCCTCAAAGGAGTAAGGTCGCCCGTTTTCATACCCAGTCTGCTTGAACACACTTGCGCGGTTGGGACTCGACTGGACTGACTCCTGTTGCTGACTACGCCTCTGGCTTTCCCACGCCTTTAGGGACTGCTCGGCATCTACATTCCACACCCCATCCGCCTTTAATGGGGGGGTAATTTTCAGTTCCTTTGAAAGACTCGCCTTCAGCTCTATCACCGCTCGTTCGGTTTTGGGGCCGAAATCGCCATCAACCTTGAGTCGCTCCAGGCCGCAGTCGCGCCGGTAGGTGTTGATGCGTTCCTGAAGCTTGAATACCTCTGCACCTTTCGCTCCCCTCTGGAGGATCGCTGCTTCAGCGACATGAGTAGTATCCTGATTTGCCGTCTGCGGCTCTGGGGGGTATGCGGCTCTATTTGGTAGGGAGCTTTGGCTTGGTGAGGAGCTCCTCTGAGGGGTATTATCAGCGCCGCGCCCAGTGTTGGCAGCATACGTAAACATCGCAACAACCTTCCTTAAACCCGAAGTCAAAGAGCGTGCTTAGCCGTAAGGCCAAAACAAACTCGCTCTCTTGCTGAGCAGTAAACCTTAAACAAACCAAGGGAGGTAACTCCCAACAAGGCTCCGTTGGCTCTCATAGGTTATGCACTAAAAGTTGCGGTGATGATTTAGTGTAGCGTCTTTTAGAATATCCATTCAAATCGTCACTTTCCGCCGTGATCCCCGCCACTCTCACTTACTTCCCGTGCCAGAAACAGTGAGATATGGTTCAACATGATCCCGAAAGAATTGCAGCGAAGAGGTTGGATAGTGCTGATCCCAATCGCAATCCCCCTTCTGAAAAACCCCAAGCTGCGCCAGCGCTATCGAATGGGCATTGATGCGCTGCGCCTGCGGCGCTCGTCCACCCTCTTGACTCGTATTGGAAGGAAGGTAATACCACAGCGAATCAAGCCGGCCCCGCATCACTGAAACACCAGCTCTTTGCGGGCAGACTGTATAAGCTCCGCCATGCAAAGAGGCGTGGCATTGCTTGCGCTGCTCGGCCTCAGCCAAGCGATCTCTTAGAGCTGCATCGATAGCTTTCTCTCCCGGGATGAAACGCAAGAGCGATACACCAATCCGCCGCTCACGGCTGCCTATCTCGTACCGAATAGTCAGCGCCTCTTCCTGCGCTATTCCGAATAGCACTGATTCCCGAAGAAGTGTTTTCATCCGTTCAACTAACAGAGCGAGCGCAGTCGCCGAATCACATGGGATACTGAGGCGTAAAGTGATGCACTCTGCCACCTTCTTAAGCTCA
>JBILUF010000026.1:0-12547 GCA_044371155.1 Bdellovibrionota bacterium | reverse complement strand
TACGCTTTGCTTCCTTCTGAACTACCTTCCCTTTTGACAGATCTTCAAGATTGCCATTAACGAAAACTCTACCGCCGATAATCCGCTTCACTGGCGAGTCCAGACTTAGATCGCCGACCGGAACATCCAGTAGAAGTGCTAGATCTTTCCACGTAGAGACAGCTTTATCTATGGAGTGAATCACTTCATATCGTTGCTTCGTAGCTTCCAGCTCATATTCATATATTGGCATTTTTTGTTTCTCCTATTGCTGAATCAAGTTCAGTCCATGCTTCTAAAAGTGTCGTCTTTCGCAGTGCCTTAATCTTCTTGCGACCTCGTAAGCAGGAGGAGCGATATTGTGGTTCCTCTAAGTCCTGGATTGTTGCTTCATATTTTCTAAGTTCAGAAACACACATCTTTAAAAGCTCAGTCGCCTTTTCTTTTTCTTGTTTTTCACGAGGCTCTTTGAACTTTGGAATATCTTGTGGTCGCCAAGTGTTCTGATTGACCTCTGCTTTGTGAGAAAAGAGAGGTATTCGTTCATGTCGACGCAAACAAAGACCACATTCCTTGGTCGTTATTACAACCGCAAATCCCCATAAATGTATGGTGTGAACGGCATCAAGTTCTTTAAAGTAATAAGATGAGCCCGTAATCTTTCCAGTAGGTCTTGTTCTTGAAAAACCATACTCTAAGAGAAGATTTCCAGCCTTGCGCCTAATGTCGCAACCAAGACACCACATCTGTAAATCAAATGTGGCAGCAAAGTTTTTCCCGAACTGGCCATTAAATACCCACTCTGGGACTTTATCACTGGCTCGTGGAAAGAGGCTTGTCATTGAACCTCTGATTGAGAGTCGTGATTTTCTTGAACTGTCCAAGGAGAAAACGGGTCTTTCAATCCAAGCCAGCCATCCTCACCTTGTGAAAGTTCCTCATCAGTCAGTAAGCACTTATCCAACATAGAGATAAGTTCGTTTTGCTTCATCTCTATACCGATTAGAACGAGTTCTTGCTTTCCATTAACAAAAGCCGCTTCGGAGCTGATTAATGTTCCATCTTTGCTTTGAGCAGCCCAGAAACCAGCCGGTTCTGTTCGACAAGACCCACCTGCTTGTGACCACATCCCTGCTAGGCGTGGACGTGATGCTAGCCAGAAAAACCCCTTGGAACGAACAACACCCGCCCACTCCTGCTTAAGACATTCTGAAAATCTCTCAGGGTGAAACGGTCGATCTCTTCTATAAACAAAACTTGTGATACCGTATTCTTCTGTCTCTGGGGTGTGTTCACCAGCAAGCTCTTTCGCCCATCCAGCACTTTGAGAGGCTTTTTCGTAGTTAAAAATCTTGGTGTTTAAAATATCTGAAGGTGAAATCTTTCCGAACGTGGAATGTATTATTCTTGCTTCAGGGTTCAGCTTGGTAAGCAATGCCTGAACGCTTTCAAGTTGATCGCCAGCAATCAGATCAGTTTTATTGAGGATGATTACATTTGCGAACTCAACTTGATCAATCAGAAGGTCAACAACTGTTCGGTCATCTGTTTCTCCCGCACCTATTCCAAGTTGTAGTAGGTTATCGGAAGATTCCATGTATTTAAAGAAACTAGCCGCATCAACTACTGTCACCATCGTATCAAGGCGTGAAACACGAGAAAGACTTTTGCCATTCTCGTCTTCATAAGCAAAGGTTGCGGCAACTGGCATCGGTTCTCCAATGCCGGTCGATTCAATCAGAAGGTAATCATACTTTTCGGTGGAAGCTAACTCGGCGACCTGTTCCATCAAGTCTTCTCGTAAGGTGCAGCAGATACAGCCGTTGGACATTTCAACAAGTTTTTCTTCTGTCCGATCCAGTTTGGCATCTCCACGCTCTACAAGTTGAGCATCGATATTAACCTCACTCATATCGTTAACGATGACAGCAACTTTTAGCCCCTCACGATTCGTAAGGACATGATTGAGAAGGGTTGTTTTACCGGCACCGAGAAAACCGGAGAGAACCGTTACCGGAAGTCTTTTCTTCGCTTTTTTCTGAGTTTTTGTGGACATATTTAACCTCCTACCTGGAACGCAACCGAGTTGCGTTAATGTATAGGTTAGGCTAAGGTCTTGTCAACACGGTGAACTGATCTCTGATAGAAGATGATATGGCTGGATTTTTATCTTTAAGCTTGTCTGCCTTTGGACTGGGGCTTCTTCATGCCCTGGAGCCAGGACATGGAAAGTCGCTCATGGTGGGCTCGCTCGTAGCATCAGAAAGAAAGTGGCGAGATCCGATCGTGCTGGCGAGTTCCACCGCTTTCGGACATATGCTCGGAATACTTTTGTTCACCACAGTCTCATTTACTCTTGCTCACGGATTGGTTCCATCAGATCTGAAGTTTTATACTGAACTTGTGATAGGTATCTTCACGCTAGGAACGGGGATCTGGATGTTAAGCGGTGAGCTGAAGAGAGTATCAGTCAATCACTCTGATTGTTCGTGTTGTTCAAATCTTGTGTCATTAAAAAAGAATAAAGACGGCTCACGCCTCACCCTGATTGGTCTGCTGGTGGGATTAGTGCCTTGTCCTAGTGCTGTAGCTCTTGCTGCTTCTACTGCCACGCTTGGCACATTCTCTGAGGCTATTTCAGTGGCATTTATCTTTGGTTTCGGCGTTGCTGCTTCTCTCCTTTTGATTGGAGTGATGATTACCTGTTCATCTGAAAGGATAAGAAGGTTTCAAGGTATGGAACGCTTGACACGTTATTTAAGACTTATTGGACCGATAATGCTGAGTGCTTTAGGACTGATCATTCTCTTTCATATAGGCGAGCATCCGCATCATCACTGATTACATTTATTTGTTCCTGCTATTCAGTTTGACGATCAAGCCATCTAGCTCCTTCTTAATATTCTCAGCATCAAAAACAGCAGAAGCGCCGATATTATTGTTTGCGGTAGAAAGATCAGCCAGCAACTTCAGTGCGCCAGCTATGTCATGTAGAATCTGAAACTGAAGATCACTTGGACTTCCAGTATTCCAATGGAAGACCTCATTTGGAACTGATGACAATACGATAGTCCCCTTAGTTCAAAGACTACTAAGGAGGTCATATGTTGGGTCGGCAAGCGAAGGTGCTATCAGATATTCAGATCAAAGCGGTTCTCGGTGCGCTAGAAGGGTCTAGGAACGGACTTCGCAATCAAGTGATGTTCTTGCTGTCTCTGAACTCGCTTAGAGCAAAGGAGATAGCTTCCCTTGAGATTTCAATGATTACTGATGCTGAGGGTAATCTGACGGACCAGATAGCACTGGAAGATAAAGCTTCTAAGGGTCGTTCTGGTCGTGTGGTCTTTATGAACCCTGCTTTGAAGGTGGCACTCAGTGAGTATCTTGTGGAACGACGGAACTCACCAAGCAAGTATGTGATCACTTCAGAGAGAAGCGAGAAGTTCAGTGCTCACGCTATCGTGGTATTTTTTGCGAGATTATATCGGAAGCTTGGATTCACTGGTGTTAGCTCTCATTCAGGCAGGCGCACGTTTGCTAGTCGTGCTGCTCGAAAGATCACACTTGCTGGAGGTTCACTTCGAGACGTTCAAGCACTGTTAGGCCATCGCTCGTTAACCACAACCCAAAAATATTTGGATCAAGACGTGGATGCTCAACGCAAAGTGGCAACGATGATCTATTGAGGTCCGGAGTAGCATATTGCTTGGTGTACCACTTTGTAGCACATTCAGTGGTACACTTTGGGTTTGAGAGACTTGCTAAAGTCCAATAATATCAAGTGGTTGAATAGGGAAATAAGCAAAGTAATCGACTCCCGGCACCTCCACACGTCCCCTAAAGGGGACGATGTGGACCTCGGCCCCTTCAGGGGACGGGTCTGTTCGCCTCTGGTTCGAATTGGTTCCCACCACCGCCATTTTTCCCGCTCGGCGCTCCGGCCCAAGGGGGCGCTGCCCCCTCTCGCCGCTGATCGCGGCTTCACCCCCGGTGGTTCGAATTGGCATATACTACCTCCAGACTTCGCCCCCCTCTGGGGACTCCGTCTGGCAAGCCAGACTTTCGAGGGGCGAAGTCTGCCCGCCGGAGCCTCGACCGCAGGTCGAGTGTAGGCGGGCAAAAATCTTCTTCGCGAAAACTCTCTGCCTGAACCGGTTTTGAGATACCGCTCAAATGCCGCTGCCCTTTGCTCATTCGTAAACCTGATATACGTTTCTACCCGCCACGGGCGAAACTTCGTCGTGATTGGCTTTCGCCAAGATTCGAATGACGGCCAAGGACTTCGCCCCTGGACCCCGGCTCGGTTCGGCAGCCTCACCGCAGGCATGCCAGGCCAGTTCATGGTGAGTCGGATACCCTGAGCGGGTTTTCTCTGCGCCCCCAGCACTCTTTTATGGATCGCAGTACGCAGACTCCGCTGCGGTGATGGTTGTTCTCCCATCCGGCCTCGCCCGCTCCTCGGTGTAGTTGCATTTCGCGCAGTCCCAACGCCACGCCTTGGAGACGGCGGTGGGTTCATCGCAGTCCTCACACGGCAGCCCTGGAATGCCGCGGGAGATCCCAAAACCTGGCACCTTGCATGCTGGACACAGCGAGCAGAGCTTGGTGATTAGCGCATCAGCAGCCTTTAGTATGGCATCGCGGCGCGTCTTGTTATGGTTGGCTCGGAGGTCGGTGGCAATCATGACCTTGCCGGTTGTGGAATGGGGGGCACACGCTCTGACTGCGCGCGTTATCTCGTCCCTGTGGTGGAGTCCTTTAAAGATGGGGCTAAAGAGACCTTCGGGACGAACGATGACTGCGTGATTGGGTAGGTCGACTCGCGCGAGGAATTCCTCAGTATCATCATCAGCGCTGATTATCATTTCAGCGTGCCGCGGTGAGCGGCACAGGTGCTCGGCATATATTTCGCATTTGAGCTCTCGATCCCAGAGCAGTAACGATTCTAAATCAGCCTGGAAGAACGGCAGGAACGGATCTGGACCGAAACTACCCTCGCTTGCAAGGAAGAGGCGTCCGTGTGGAGTAATGGCGGCTGCGGCCTTGATCTTTTTCCTTAAAGTTTCAAGCGCAGAATCTTTGCGCTCGACCTCGCCAGCGAAGGTCCCGAACTGGTCGGTATCGATATCGACCTGCACGCAACTCATGGCAAGCTTCCGGAAAAGAGGAGCAATAAGCTCCTCTTTCCCGTGCTTGGTGGCGAAGAAAACAGTCTCGCCTGAGTAGTAACTACTGGCCTTGTCCAAGGGAGTATCCCTTTTCTCCGTCGAAGAGATAGAGGTTTTCTGACTTAATCACATCCACGCCGCTTTCGGCTAAGGACTTAAGGAGCATCCAGTTGACCGCTGGATTGCTGACAGCGCCGTCTAAAGTCACCATACGGCAACGCCAGTGGTCGGTGCAGAAGGTTTCACTTAAGCCCTGCGGCCACACCTTCACTCCGCGATTGGTAATCATCTGCAGCTCAAGCGGTAGATGCCGGGTCGCGCTCGTGAGTTTATCGGCGAGTAGCTCAGGGGTGCGGTTGTCATCCTGCACAAATACATCGATCCCAACCATCTCCTTCTTGGCGCGTTTTGCATCTGGATTGCGTCGGTACTTGAGCGCAAGCGGTGGCGCTTCGCTGTACACCACGGGTGCGAGGGTGCGAGGCTCCTCGCCCATCCGCTCAGCGATTGAGCGAGCAAACTCCTTGGTGCCGACTTTTTTCCTGCTTATGCCCTCTTGGTAGATATCGTAGGTATGAATGCCGTCTTCAATCGTCTTAAGCCAGGCGTTATGCACCTTCGCCGCCGTCTTGCCCTGTCCAAGGTGGACTAGCATCTGAATAGCACCCAGCAGCAGCCCGCTTGGGTTCGCAAGATCCTGGCCGGCTCGCCTTGGTGCTGAGCCGTGGATAGCTTCGAACATTGAGCAGCTTTCGCCGATGTTCGCCGATCCAGCTAGCCCCACCGAGCCAGCAATCTGGGCAGCGACGTCGCTTAGGATATCTCCGTAGAGATTCGGCATCACGATCACGTCGAAGGCCTCGGGGGTATCAGCCAACTTGGCTGCTCCGATATCGACGATCCAGTGCTCTTTCTCAATTTCTGGGTATTCCGCTGCGATCTCAAGGAACACCTTGTGAAAAAGACCATCGGTCATCTTCATGATGTTGTCTTTACTAAAGCAGGTGACCCGCTTGCGGTTGTTGCGCTTTGCAAACTCGAAGGCATATCGCACGATCTTCTCGCAGCCGGGGCGAGTAATAAGCTTAAGGCACTGATACACCTCATCAGTTTGGCGGTGCTCGATGCCGGCATAGAGATCCTCTTCATTCTCGCGGATAATGACGAGATCCATCTTGGGGTGCTTGGTGCGGATAAAGGGACTGTATGCCCGACATGGCCGTACATTCGCGTAGAGCCCCAACGATTTTCGGACTGTGACATTTAGACTCTTAAACCCACCGCCCTGAGGAGTGGTAATAGGAGACTTTAGAAAAATCTTATTCTTCCTTAAGGTCTCCCAGGCGGATTCCTCGATACCCGCCAGTAGTCCGCGTTGGTACACCTTTTCGCCGATCTCGATGGTGTCGAAGGTGATATCAGCCTCAGCAGCTTCAAGAACGGAAAGGGTAGCAGCCATAATCTCTGGGCCGATACCGTCACCGTGAGCAACTGTTATTCGTCGTTTATTCATAAGTCCTCCTTTTTTTCGAATATGGCGGAGTTTGCGGAATGAATAAAATAGATAATATATGCTAGAATAATCTGTTTCATATATATTAAGATTATGCAGCGATTAAACCATCACCATCTCCTTATTTTCTGGACCTTTGCGCGGGCGGGAACGTTTACGAATGCCGCTCGTGAGCTTTCGATCGCGCAATCGGCGGTGACTACTCAGATTAAGCAGCTCGAGGAGGTGCTGGGTCTGACCCTGATCGATCGCAGCAATAAGCGCAGGCCTGAGCTCACCGATGATGGCCGGCGGATCCTGGAGTATGCCAATTCAATTTTTGAAACCAGTCAGGAGCTTCTGAAGTGGGCTACTAAAGGAAAGGCACCCAAACAGACTGTGCTGCGAATTGGCGCTATCTCAAGCCTTTCTCGGAACCTACAGTATGAATTTATTAAACCGGTGTTGAATGATCTTGCGATAAAGATAGAGGTGACCACCGGGGATCAAGAGAATCTGATTCGCCTTCTCAAGGAGCATGCTCTGGATGTAGTGCTGACCTCTCATAATGTGAGGTCGAGCGGCAAGGTTTTGTTTTATTCCCATGTGCTTACTACCTCACCACTAATTTTTGTAACGAAGCTTGAGCGTAGTAGCCCGAAAAACTTCGAGCTCAAAGCGCGCCTTAGTCAAAAGCCGCTCTTTATCCCGGGGTTAAGTTTTGAGATCCGACCCGAGCTTGACGCGTATCTTGAAAACCTCAAGATTCCAGTAAAGATTGCCGGCGAGATTGAAGATATCGCGCTCCTTCGAATCTTGGCGCTGCGCTCGGGAGCAGTGGTTGCACTCCCTGAGATGGGTGTCAAAAATGATATCGAAGAAAATGAGCTTATCGTCTTGGGGCGAGCGAGTAGGATTGAGCAACGGTTTTACGCCATCACACGCCAGCGCATTGTGCCGAATAAAGTGATTGAGGGGCTCATTACGAATATGCGTAGAAGGTAGGGGCCCTGCGGGCGAGCCCTGGCCCAGAGTGTCTCTTTTCAGAGAAACGACATTTTCCCCTGTCTTTGGCGGGCCAATAATCGTCCTAAGTTCAGTGGGTTAGGGGCTTTGAAGCCCAGTGCGGTTGGTTTCGATGCCTCCAGCCGTAGCCAAATGCTGTTTTGAAAAACAGCTAGATATCCGAGCCAATCCGCCTTAAATCCGCATCTCAATCTAAGGCTTCGTTTGCGGATCTGATGTTAGAGCTCTAGCGAGTGCCCACTCAGCGTTGAGCGCCCGGGGTTGTCGCGAATATGGTGGCGGTGCAGTGTTTGAGTTGTGAGTGGTGCAGCTCTGGGTTGACCCTTGGCGAGATTGCCTCACGCTAGCGGTACAGCGGTCGAGATTAGACTACATCGTGGTACATTGCGGTGAAATTTTTTTCAAAGGGAATCTCGTATGTCCAAGCACGTTCTTGTCACCGGCGGCGCCGGGTATCTCGGTTCAGTCCTGTGCGAACATCTGATCAACGCAGGCTATAAGGTGACCGCCATCGATATGCTGCTGTTTGGCCAAAACAGCTTGTTTCATCTCTGCGGCAACAAAAACTTTGAGTTTATCTTTGGCGATTGCCGCGACGAGGCGGTGATGAGGAAGGCCCTCAAAGGTGTTGATGTGATAATCCCGCTGGCAGCGGTGGTGGGTGCGCCCGCATGTGATCGCGACCCCTGGCTGACCAAGGAGCTTAACTTTGAGTCGATAAAAATGCTCGATAGGATTCGCAGCAGCGAGCAGCGCATCGTTTATCCGACCACGAACAGTGGCTATGGGACGAAGTCGGGGAGCCTGCATTGCACCGAAGACACCCCTCTTGAGCCGATATCGCTCTACGGTACGACCAAGTGCGACGCTGAAAAGCTCCTATTAGACTCTAAGAATGCAATTACCTTGCGACTCGCCACAGTCTTTGGACTCTCTCCTCGTATGCGGCTTGATCTATTAGTGAACCACTTCACCTATATGGCCGTCACTGAGGGCTACCTAGTGGTGTTCGAAAAGGAGTTTAAGCGAAATTTTGTCCACATTCGTGACGTTGCAGACTGCTTTATTCACTGCATCGAGAACTTTGAGCAGATGAGAGGCCAGCCATTTAACGTTGGTCTGGATGCAGCCAATATCTCCAAAGAGCAGCTGGCTTTGGCGATTAAAGAGCACGTCCCGAACTTCTTCGTGCATTTTTCCGAAGTAGGAACTGACCCTGATAAGCGCAATTACATCGTCTCAAACCAGCGTCTGCGGGCCGCAGGCTTTGAGGCAAAGCGCTCCTTGTCTGATGGGATCGCGGAGCTAATCAAAGGGTATCGAATGCTAAAACGTTCACCGATGAGGAATGTTTGATATGAGCGCAGATGTCACGGCAGTGGTATTGGCAGGGGGATTGGGGACGCGGCTTCGCTCCGTAGTATCAGACCGTCCAAAAGTGCTGGCAGATGTGGCCGGGCAGCCTTTTCTAGAGCGGATATTTGACCAGGTGCGCGACTGTGGCATCACCAAGGTGGTTGTGTGCACCGGGTATATGGCTGAGCAGATCGAGCAGCTGTATGGCGGGAAATATAGAGAGCTCGACATCGTCTTCTCGCGGGAGCGAGCCCTGTTAGGCACCGCGGGTGCAGTACGATTTGCATATGACCTAATCTCAACTGAGCGAGCCTTGGTGCTCAATGGTGACTCGTTCTGTGACTTCGATTATGAAACCTTTTACACCGCGCATATCGAGCAAGATGCGGAAGCATCACTTCTGCTGACCTATGCGGATGACTGCGCGCGATACGGTTCAGTAGCAATAGCTAGGGACGGTAGGATTTCAAGTTTTATCGAGAAGTCAGCTACCGTCGGACGGGGACTCATCAATGCCGGAGTGTATCTTATAAACCGTGCGCTGATTCGAGAGATTCCCCCAGGCCGAGTGTTATCCCTAGAGAAGGATATATTCCCTGGGTGGATTGGGAGACGTTTTTTAGGGCATGCCAGCGCAAGGCCGACATTTATCGATATCGGCACTCCACAGTCGTTGCGACAAGCGCAGGCACTGTTCGAATCACGGAGGAGCTCATGACCGATTCCACTACAATAATAGAGCAGCGACTACGGGAGAGTAATGCAGTGCGCGCGGCGGTGTCAGAGTGCTGCACTCCAGCGATTAAGCAGGCAGCCGCTGTGCTGGCGAAGTGTTTTCGGGATAACAAGAAGCTTTTACTGTGTGGCAATGGCGGCAGTGCAGCAGACTGCCAGCATATGGCGGCTGAATTCGTGAGCCGGCTTACGATGAAGGTGCAGCGCAAAGCGCTCCCAGCAATAGCCCTCACCACAGACACCAGCTTTCTAACGGCCTTCTCGAATGATTGTGGTTATGCCGGAGTGTTTGAGCGACAGGTGGAGGCGCTGGGGCAGCCGGGGGATGTGCTTCTGGGTATTAGCACCAGCGGTGGCTCCGGAAATGTCGTGCGAGCGATGAAGCTTGCGCGCCAAAAAGGTCTTATCAGTATCGCGTTAATCGGCGAGGGGGGTGAGATGGCATCCCTTGCTGATGTTGTCATCGCAGTGCCATGCAAGCAGACACAGTATATTCAGGAGAGCCATCTGAGTATCGAGCATATCATCTGTGAATTAGTCGAGCGTGAGCTTTTCAGTGATGCATATAAGGATTAGGTATGATCATATCGCGTACCCCATATAGAATCTCTTTGTTCGGCGGTGGAACGGATTTCCCCGCTTGGTACCTAAGACATGGCGGATCAGTCGTTGCCTCGTCAATCGACAAATACTGCTATTTAACCTGCCGCTATCTGCCACCATTTCTTGAGCATAAATACCGGGTAGTGTGGTCTAAAATTGAGCAGACATCTACATTGGAAGAGATTCAGCATCCAGCAGTGCGAGCTGTACTCAAACACGCCGAAATTGATAGAGGGGTTGAAATCCATGCCGTAGGCGATCTCCCTGCACGCAGTGGTATGGGCACAAGCTCAGCCTTTACTGTTGGGCTTCTAAATGCTTGTTACGGTTTGGCCGGACGGATGGCTTCAAAACACGAGCTCGCTATGGAAAGCATTCATCTTGAGCAGAATGTTCTCAAGGAGACCGTTGGCTCACAGGACCAGGTCTCAGCCGCCTATGGAGGCCTAAATCGTATCGACTTTCATACCAATGGCGAGATTACAGTGACACCCGTCACGATCTCAGGAGAACGTATTCGAGAGCTGAATACACACCTCATGCTGTTTTATACTGGTATTAAGCGCACCTCGTCTGAAGTGCAAACCGGATTTGTCCGGCAACTGAACGAAAAGAAACGCCAGTTGCGTATCATGCGTGACCTGGTGGATGAGAGTATCGCTATCCTCAACAGCAGGGCCGATATTAACCAGTTTGGCGAGCTCCTGCATGAGGCATGGGATGTAAAGCGCGGGTTTAGTTCTATGGTGTCAAATCCAGATGTGGATGATATCCATAGTGAAGCGATTGCCTCTGGCGCAATCGGTGGGAAGCTGACTGGTGCCGGGGGTGGAGGCTTTTTGCTGTTGTTTGTGCCCCCCGATCGGCAACAAGCCGTTAAGGAGCGACTGAACAGGTTCTTGCATGTGCCGTTCAACTTTGATTTTGGAGGGAGTCAGATAATCTTTGCCGACCGTAATGCTGACTACCTTCGGGAAGAGAGAGCTCGCGAGCAGCAAACAGATCTGACCCCATTCCGTGAGCTTCGGCAAAGTAAGGTGTAGTGAGGGATAACGACACCAAAGTGAACTATAGCTAGAGTAATTGGTATGAAATGTAGAATCTGCGACTCGACTGATCTTGAGCCAGTGTTGGACCTTGGCCTGCAGCCATGGGCGAATCATTTCCTTTCTGCCGAAGAGGTCGGTAAGGAACCAAAATATCCGCTATCACTCGTATACTGCACTGACTGTGCCTGTGTGCAGCTCGATTATACTGTCCCCAAAGAGGTGATGTTTGCTGACCATACCTATGTTTCTGGCACCACCAAGACCCTAGCCCAACACTTTCTTTCAACTGCACGGGAGGTTGATACCCTGTTTACAAAGGATCGACCCGGGAAAAGTGTGCTCGATATCGGCTCAAACGATGGCACCCAGCTAAAGCAGTATCAGTCCCTTGGTTTTGACGTAGTAGGGGTGGAGTCGTGTAGCAAGATTGCTGCGATTGCTAATGCCGCTGGTGTCCCCACCGTTGCAGAGTTTTTTAATGAGGAAACCGCCAGAAACCTCGGACGAAAATTCGATATCATTAACGCCTCTGGGGTATTTTTCCATCTTGAGGAGCTCCACTCAGCTACTCGAGGAATTAAGTGTGCGCTGAAAGATGATGGTGTGTTCGTCATTCAGTTTCTGTACATGAAGAGCATCGTAGAGAACCTTGCGTTCGATCAGATCTATCATGAGCATCTTCTTTACTACACCCTCAAGACAGTTGAGCGCCTCTTAAATCGCCATGGTCTGACGGGGTTTGATGGATATGTTTCCCCGATTCACGGTGGGTCGATGATTCTGTATGTGGGGCATCAGGAAGCGGAGCGGGTGCGCAGTGCGCGGCTGAATGAACTTTTTGCCGAGGAGGAGCGCGCTCGGATGAATGAGGTCTCTACCTACCTTGAGTTTGCGGAGCGGGTAGCCAAGATGAAGGAGGAAACCTTGAGCTTCTTGGAGCGGGCAAAGCAGACGGGCAAAACCATCTACGGATTTGGCGCTCCAGTCAAAGGCAACACCTTCCTTAACTACTGTGGGATTGGAAAGAGATACCTCGACTGCCTGGTGGAGAAAAATGAGCTCCGCAAAGGGCTCTATTCGCCTGGGATGCATATCCCACTGGTAATTGAAAAGGAGGTCACCGAGCAGCCAGATATCTA
>JBILUF010000025.1:0-12645 GCA_044371155.1 Bdellovibrionota bacterium | reverse complement strand
AGTCACCAAGTGACTCTGGGGTCACCACCTCTGGCTGCGAACGGAAACTAATCGAATCAAAATTGCCGCGACGCTCTTTTTGCGCTTTGTATTTTTTCTGTCGCCATTCAGCTTCAGAGACAGAGGCATGCGTTGATGCGCGAGCGCCCTTAGAGGCTGCGCTGTTTGATGCGCCGCGTGAACTATCCCCAGGTTTTGTTGCCACTACTTCTCCTTTAGAAGATCAGCTGCGATCACCATCCGCTGGATCTCGCTGGTGCCTTCATAAATCTCAGTTATCTTGGCATCGCGCAGGTGCCGCTCGGCTGGAAAGTCGGTGACATATCCATAGCCGCCATGAATCTGGATCCCGCGCAGCGCACACTCAACAGCCGTCTCAGAGGCAAACAGCTTGGCCATCGCAGCCTGCCTACCGTGCTCCTGCTTGGAGTCTTTAAGTCTTGCTGCCGAGAGGGTTAAATACCGCGATGCGTCGATTTTGACTACCATTTCAGCCAGATAATTCTGGATACTTTGGTGCTGAGATATCGCTTTTCCGAAGGTTTTCCGCTCCTTGGAGTAGGCCAGGGCATCCCGCAGCGCTGCCCGCGCAATCCCCACCGCCTGGGCAGCCACCCCCATACGCCCACCGTTTAGGGTGGTCATCGCCACTTTGAACCCCTTTCCCTCCTCACTAAGTAGGTTATCGCGGGTGAGCACCACATCGTCATAGGTGATTGAGGCGGTAGGCGAACCTCGAATACCCAGTTTGTCCTCTTTCTTGCCGATGGTGATACCAGGCATCTTCATCGGGTGGACGAAGGCAGTGACTCCACGATATCCCTTACTTTGATCCATCGTAACAAACAGCACACAGGTGTCAGCCTCGGGGCCGTTGGTGATCCAGTTCTTAGTGCCAGAGACGATGTAGCGATCTCCGTCCTTTCTAACAACAGTGTTTAACGATGCAGCATCACTTCCACAGCCGGGCTCAGACAAAGCAAAGCACCCCAGATGCTTTCCGGCAGCAAGCGGCACCAGGAATTTCTGCTTTTGCTCCTCCGTGCCGTAGTCAACAATTGGCACAACACACAAGGAGTGATGGGCACTTACGATAATTGAGGTAGATGCACATGCAGCAGCAAGCTCCTCGATAATGAGGCAGTAAGCAACCTGAGAAAGCCCCGAGCCGCCATACTCCGTCGGTACCGTAGCACCCATAAATCCAAGCTCCCCCATCTGCGGGATAAGCTCTCGCGGGAAATAGTGTTGCTGGTCTATCTTAGCTGCCAACGGCAGCACCTTCTCCTCAGCAAAGGCGCGGGCAGTCTGCCGCACCATGGCCACCTCTTCACCGAGGTCAAACGCAACTCCATCCTGCCAATCCATATCTGACTACCCCAACAAGGTGTTATCGATTCTTAAACTGCGCGGGCCGCTTCTCTAGGAAAGCCGCCATCCCTTCAGCCCGATCAGCCGAGGCAAAGAGAGTTAGGAAAGACTCCACCTCTCGCCCGAGCCCGGCTACAAGCGCTTGTTCCTGGGCTGCTCTGATTACGCGCTTGCTCTCAGATACGGCAAGCGGTGCCTTGGATGCGATAAGCTCGGCCCACCCACGGGCCGCTGTCATAAGCTCAGATGGTTCAACCACCTTATCCACAATCCCAAGTTGTTGTGCTTCTGCAGCGCTAATTATCTCACCAGTCAGCACCAACCTGCGAGCAGTGCCGATACTACAGCGCTGAAGTAGTCGTTGTGTACCGCCAAAGCCAGGAATAATCCCCAGATTTACCTCTGGTTGACCCACCTTCGCCGCCGCCGACGCGACAATTAGGTCACACGCAAGCGCCAGTTCCAGCCCGCCGCCCAACGCAAATCCATTTACGGCTGCAATCACCGGCACCCGTGCGGTCTCTAAAAGCCGCATTGTGCGCTGGCCAAGGTCGACATACTCAGCGATTGCTGTGGGGCCAAGCGCTGCCATTGAGGCGATATCGGCCCCCGCCACAAACGCTTTCTCTCCGGCACCGGTGATAATGATCGCCCGCAGCGCTGGGTTGGTATGGAGCGTTTCGACTGCAGCGCAAAGCGCCGAGAGCACCTCAGCATTGAGGGCATTGAGGGCCCTGGGGCGATTGATGACGAGCTCGCTTACCGCCCCTTCCGAAACTATTTTTACCACTGCTTCCGCCGCTTCACTCATCATCCATCTCTCCTTGCAAAAATCGTTGCTCACCCTGGAGGCCAACTTAACGGTCGACCACCGAGCAGGTGCAGATGCAGGTGGAACACTGTCTGCCCACCATCACCACCGGTGTTAAACACCAGCCGGTAGCCAGTCTCAGAGATTCCCTCGGAGACGGCTAACTGCTTAGCCACCAACAAGAGCTCCCCCAACAGAGCCTGGTCCTGCGCGGCAGCCTCCGCAATACTCACAATAGGCTTTTTGGGAATGATGAGAATATGGGTGGGCGCCTGCGGGTTGATGTCTCGAAATGCCAGCACGGTTTCGTTTTCAAATACGATCGAGGCTGGAATCTCTCGGCGGATGATTTTGCCAAAGATGGTGTCGATGTGCGTGGTGGTCATACAGTCTATCCTGTCTCTCTTGAATGCCCTACATTCGCTCCCTTGACTCACTGGGCAGCCTGGTGGCGCTTGGCCGTGACGATATCAAACCCGTAGGCCTGCCTCTTCCACAAGAGGGATTTTGATTGTCACTGTGGTGCCTTGGCCCAAGGCACTCTGCACCGCAATATCCCCATCACAGGCCCGAAGCAGATTATACACATTCCACAACCCAAGCCCCTGTCCACCTATTCCGATAGAGTTTCGCTCGTCCAGATTCTTGGTGGTAAAAAATGGCTCAAACGCTCGGCTGACCGTCTCAGCGGACATACCTACACCGGTGTCCCGAATCGATATCTCCACATTCCTGCCGCTGGCGTCACGAGCAGCTGCAATGACAATCGTTCCAGAGTCGGGAATCGCCTCAATGGCGTTGGCAAGGATATGATTGGTCACCTCTATCAGAGGCGCTACACCGATTCCTACCTTGGGGAGCCCTGACACCACGGAGTGTGACACGGTGACACGCGAGCCCACCCGCTCTTGGGCCATTAAGGCTAGGGCGCCGATCAGCTCCTCCAGATTGTCCACCTGCATATCGTCGGTGGTGCGCCCAAGCCCTGAGAATAGCGCCAACTTATTGGTGAGCTTAGCTGCTGCCTGGGCGCCGCGACGGATTAGGTCCATCGCCCGCTGCGGCCGCTCCCCCTCCGGTAGATACCGTTCCAGGATCTCAGCTGCCCCGAGTATCCCACCCATGATGTTGTTAAAATTATGCGCCACCCCTTTTACGAGCAACGCCACCGAATCGAGTCGGATACGCTCGTGCATGCGGCGTTCTATCTGACGCGCCTGCGTGACATCGCGAAGAAGCCATAACCGAAGCGGGGCGTCGCGACGCAACGCAATTGGCCGCGAGGACACCTGAATAGTAGACGCGGTAGCAGTGTCCGCAGTGAACTCCCTGTCGATATGCACAGCGGAATCCTCGAGCGCCTCAGCACGGAGCTCCCGCAGTTGCCGCTCAAAATCCCCCCCGTACAACCGCTGAATACTCTGGTCGAATGAGCTGCCGCCATCTCCGCCACAGAGCTCGCGCCAGCTCTTGTTGGCATGAACTATGCCTCCATCTTCCGCCACCACCGCAAGCGCCTGCGGCAGCGCCTCCATCATAGTGGACTGGATTTCGAGCACCCGTTCAGCCTGTCTGGCACTGGCGAAAATCTCGAGCTGATTGTGCACCCGCGCCAACAGCACCTCGCGATTGATCGGTTGCGCGATAAAGTCATTGGCCCCGGCGCGCAGCACCTCAGGCAGCATCTCGGACTCCTCACGTGAGGTAATCACCATGATGGGAAGCTCGCTGTACGAGAAGCTTTGGCGCAGTTTGGTGCAGGCCGTGAGGCCGTCCATCACCGGCATCATCAGGTCGAGCAGCACCATGCAGTAACGTGTCTGAGAGCACAGGATAAGAGCTTGGGCCCCGTCACCGCACTCCTCGACAGCATAACCGGCGGCTGCAAGAATGGAGCTTAGGAGCTGCCGACTGCTCGCCGTATCGTCGACTATTAGAATTTTTTCCAAGCGCGCCATCAATTGCCTTACCGCTTTAGTATACCCTTATCTGCGATGGCGCAAAACTTGCTCCGTGAGGGACACTCTCAGTCACGATAGGTCTGTCAACGACGTTAATTCATAGGGTTAGCGCCATGCCACTGACAGTTTTACCTCGCTTAACGAACAAAAATGAACAGATCTCGTTCAGATCTGTACACCTTAATGACCTTCCCAGCACCGCGGTGCTTGTAGAAGCTCTCAAGCCCCTAGAGCTTACTCTGGTGGCTCGCGGGCTCGCCGGCAGCAGCACTCTCCCCGCTCACCCTCTGTGGTTTCTGGCAGAAACTGAGCGAAATGTATTTTTGTGGCGCCATGGCCTCTCCCTGGGAGATCAGGAGCAGTTTGAGTTCTGGGTTGATATCCCCGCTCTTATTGAGCGGCGCAAGAAACAGGTGGACACCGCCATTCGTGAGCCGGGCTTTGGCAACCCCTTTGTAGGTGACGGCGAGAGGACACCGGCGGGTTTGGGGGCTGAGATCGGATACCTTGATGGGCTAGCCAGTAAGCTGCAGAGGATCTATCTGCAAGCCTTTGAGCTTAGTCTAATTGCTCGCACTTTGCAGAAAGAGCTAATCAGCGGGGAACGTCCAATCGTGCTGCTGCCCTACCTGCGGGCCGCCAAGAGTTAACCAGAGGTGCTATGCTATCGCAGGGATAGAAGGGGTTTGCCTAGGGCCCAAAAAATGAAAGCGGGGAAGGCTTTCGCCCTCCCCGCCTTAGAATATCACACAGTAACAGTGCGTTCGTTAGAACACGCCGCCAACTGCGAAGATGATTCTGTCAGTTGCGATGGTGTTACCCGAGGAAGCAACTGGCTTCTCTCCAAGGCGTGCCCATGCAAGCTGAGCCTTCAGGTTGTTACCCCAGAAGTAGTAGTTCGCTGAGAAGTCTACTTCATTGTAGTTCTTAACACCTGCGCAGATTCCGCCAGCAGCACCGTCGTCGCAGCTGATTAGGCCGTAACGAGCAGCAAGCTCGAACTCTGAAGGCATCAAGAAGTAACCAACCTGAGCGTAGAAGCCGTTTGGCTTTGCGTTGGTGTCAGGAGCATCGTTCTGGATGTCCTTGTAGAAGTACTCAGCACCGAATGACCAGCCCTGATACTTCGCAATCGCGTCAACGCTCATGGTGAAGGTGTCATCGTTCTCAGCTACACCAGTGCGCTTGGCCTGACCAAAAGCAACCGATGCACCGAACGAAGCAGCAAGCTCCTCAGAGTTATCGAGGTCGCTCTCAACAAATGGGTCGATGTGGCCCATGTTGTAACGAGCGGCGAAAACTCCGGTGTGGAGAGTATCGGTGCCGGAGCGGTTTAGCCCCTCACCAGTTGACTCACCATTGTAGATACCAGCAGAGAAGGTCACTGGCATGTCAGAGCTCTTCAACGAAGCCCAAGCACCAGCTTGACGGCCAAGGTTGAAGTAGTCGGTGACAGCGGACGCATCAGGGAACTGCAGGTTGTTGTCACCTGTGTTGAACTGACGAGATAGTCCGGTCTTGTGTTGACCCATGCTGACATCGGCCCAGTCACATGCCTGGTAGCTGATGTAAGCGTCCTTTAGGCTTGCGCTCTCGCCAGCGAAGTCGCCCATCATGTGGTATGCGAACTCCTTGTCGAGCACAGTGCCGTCAGCAGTCAAACGAGCCTGAGTTACATCAAAGCTCGAAGTGTTGCGGCTATTCTCGGTGTCATCCTTGTCATAATCGGTGAATGTCCACCGAGTTCTGATCATGGTGCTGAGACTGCCCGAAACATTCTTGTCCGAGAAATCCCAACGAACTCCGTTCGAGTAATGCACCGAGCCAGGAGCACTGGCAGCGGCCTTAGCAGCTTCACCTTTAGTGATCACACCCTTCTCGACCAGGAGCTCCTCAAGCGTCTTTGCCTGAGAAACTGCCGGGGCAAGGAACATGATGGCGGTGAGCATAATTAACTTACGCATGCGCTTCATTTGCCTCTATAAAGTTAAATCGAACACGACTTACACTGAATTACTGTAGCAGCGCTTCCTTCAGCCGAGCTCGGAAAGTTTCTCTTTAGGATTAGAGAAACCTTCAGCAACCCGACCGAGCCAACACGCGACACGCTCTAGAAACTCGAACAAACGAACTCAAGAGCATAGCGAACGTTGGAATCGCCACAAAAACCTTCGAAAAACATGGGAGAATATCCCCAAAACTAAGTACCGCGACCTCGCCCTTGTCACCAACGATAAGGACATGCCCCGAGACTTGTAACACTTACTCACACTCTGCTTTACTTCCGTCAAGGTAGAAAGTTACCTTTCCACCAAATTAGAAATCGCACTATAGCGTTGCGATGGTTTAGGGGCGCTATACCGCGTATTAGGTTAATTATAAGAAGCTGAGATTATACCAATGTTTGAATTTGAGACTGCTGAACAGGCTGAGATCCGCTCAAGTGTGCGTAAATTAGCTTTAAAGACCATACCGTCGTTCCAAAGCGAGCAATACTACGGCTCTGTTCCCCGCCCTCTATTTGAATCCCTCGCTGAGCTAGGACTGGCGGGTCTGTCAGTGCCTGAGTCCTACGGCGGCATCCAGGCCTCGGCGGTTACTTCATCAATCGTGATGGAAGAGCTCGCCGCAGTGGACTTAGGTCCCGCCATTTTTGTGTCGGTGCACGCGATGGTGTGTGGACTGATTGCAAAGTTTGGCAGCAGCGCGCAGTGCGCGGAGATCCTGCCGCCACTGGCAGCGGGGAAACAACTCGCAGCCTTTGCGCTCACCGAACCGTCTGCGGGCTCCGATGCAGGCTCGCTCAAAACAGAGGCCATGCCTCACGGAGATGGCTACATCCTACGCGGGGAGAAATGCTACATCACGAGCGCGGGCTACGCGGATCTTTACCTTGTGTTTGCCCGCACCGCGCCTGGAGGTAGTGCCGGAGTGACTGCATTCTTAGTGCCTGCCAACAGCACGGGGCTGACGATCTCGCCGCCCGAGAAAAAAATGGGCTGCGAGCTCTCGCCGATCGCATCGCTAAGCCTTGATGGAGTGACGGTGCCGAGCTCGGCAGTGTTAGGTGAGCTCCATGGTGGCTTTAAGGTGGCGATGGGAGGACTAGCTGGAGGACGAGTCAGCATCGCCGCATGCGCTAATGGTCTTGCTCGTAGCGCTCTTGAGCGCGCTACGGCGCACCTCAAAGAGCGCGAGCAGTTTGGAAAGAAGCTTGCTGAGTTTCAGGGACTTCAGTTTATGCTGGCTGATATGCGGATGAAGCTCGAAGCTGCACAGTTACTCACCTGGCAAGCAGCACACGAGATTGACGCCGACCCCTCACGCAGGCAGATACGGCTCTACGCCTCCGCAGCGAAATGTTTCGCCACCGATGCAGCGATGAGTATCACCACCGACGCAGTACAGCTCTTTGGCGGCGCGGGCTACATCCGTGAATATCAGGTGGAGCGCCTGATGCGCGACGCCAAGATGCTGCAGATCGTTGAGGGAGCTAACCAGCTACAACGCGAGCTGATTGCACGCGAGATGCTGCGGTAGGGACAAGGCGGTCTCTCTAGTTACCGAGGAGCATCCTCAGCTCCCCCCACAAGCAGCTCCTCAAACGGCACTCGCAGCGCGTCCGAGAGCTTCATGACGGCACCAAGGGTGATGTTATGCTTGCCATGCTCTATCGCGCTGATGTACGCACGCTCGAGACCAGAGCCAAGTGCAACATCCTGTTGGCTCATCTGCTGTGATTTGCGAATGGTTTGAATCCGCTCGCCCAGAGATTTTAGGTACTCCTGCAAGGAGGCTGCGGGGCGCGGCAGCCCCAGCACCTGGCGGGCGATCTCATTGGCTGAGGTTACATCCTGACAATAGCCATCAGCGGCAAGCTCGGTGATCCGCTCCCCCATCCTCTCCACTCCTGCGCCCACCACCAGCACCTGCGGTGCGGACTGCATTCCTTTGATGGTTGGAATAAACCCCTTTAAGTGCATAGCCGCCGACTCGGTTGGCACCGATAGTGCGACGAGGTGCGGCGCTCGCAGTGCAAGGTGTGCTCGCAGCACCTCTTCGGGCACTGCCTCCCCCAAGAACTCCACCTCCCATCCCTCAAGATACAAGAGGTCAGACAGGATGCGCCCAGTGAGGGTGTGTGGCTCTGATTCAAGTGAACAGACCACGACTGTCTTCCCGATGCTGCGTCGACGCTTAAGCAGCGGACGGATGCGTCCGAGCTCAGAAACAGCGATCTCGGTGGCACTACGCTGCTGAGCGTCAGAGGTCCGGTGCTCACTCTGCAGCTCTGCGACGCGGCGCTGTGCTGGCAAGACAATATCGAGGTAGATCCCTTTGGGACTTACCCCCTGGGCGATGGCGGTATCCACCGTTGCGCTGGCCTCCGGATGGTGGCCTGCAACAAGCGCAGCGACAAAACGTTCGCGCAGCGCCTCCTTAAAATGCACCGGCGCTCGCGTCGCCATGGATGTTTCGACTGACGCTGCTACAGGCTGCTGCGTTGCTGCAGGAGCGGGCTGAGGTGCGCCACCTTGAACTATTGCCATAAGGCCTCTCAATTAAACTAAGTAAACCACCAACAGCGCCACAAATTCACCGCCTGGGTATCGCTCAACTTTGGCACAAACTGGGCAGTGCTCCTGATGAGCTCAATCAGCACCTCGATCATGCACGGCTATGCCATCCCACGCAGCGCCGACGGCGGAATTCCCAACGATTCGCGATATTTGGTGACGGTGCGTCGTGATATTCGCACCTCGCTGCGTGCCAACAGCTCCGCTAACGCCTGATCGCTGAAGGGTGCCGTTGGATCCTCGTTTCGAATAAAGCCGCGCAGCCGCTCTCGAATGGTGGTGGTAGATATCTCGCCGCGCGCTGTCTTGATGCGGGGGGTGAAGAAAAACTTAAACTCAAATACTCCTTGTGGGGTGCTGACATATTTATCGGCGATTGCGCGACTAATTGTAGACTCATGTAAGCTCACCTGCTGAGCAACATCGCGCAGCACCATCGGGCGAAGCGCTTCAAAGCCGTGGTCAAAGAAATGACCTTGGGTGCGGGCGATCACCTCAGCGATTCTGCGAATAGTGGCTTCACGTTGATACAGACAGCGGATAAACCAGGTGGCACCTCGAATGCGTGCATTGAGGTACCCTCGCGCCTCGCGATCGAGTGCACCAGCGTTCTGGGCCAGGGTGCGGTAGTAGCCGCTGACTCGCAATCGCTGACTCCCCTCACCTCGCGGCAACACCTCGTAGCGACCCGCGACTTTTGTAATCGCAACTTCTGGAATAGCGATACTCTGCTCGTCCTCAAATAACCCGCGCGCCGGAAACGGATTCAAGGTACGGATGGTTGCAACGGCACGCTGCACAGCGGCCAGCGATACGCCCTCGATTAGAACGATCTCGGATAGTTTGCGTGCGCTAACGGCCTCGAGGTGGTGCCGTACGATGGTGCCAGCTAGCCCCTCATGCGCCCCTATCCGTTCAAGCTGAAGGAGTAGGGTCTCTTGCAGTGATCGCGCCCCGATCCCTGCCGGCTCAAACTGCTGTACGATCGCGAGCGCCTGCTCCGCATCGGGGGTGCTCACCTGCGCAGCAAGCGATACCTCAGCGATATCTACCTCAAGATAGCCGTCGTCATTGATATTGCCGATGATCTGCAACGCGGCACGGCGCTGTGGCCCCGTAGCATCGCACTCGCCCACCTGCTGCAAAAGGGCCTGTAGCAAAGAGCGCTGCTGTCCTTGTTGGGTGGCAACCTCGGCGCGGTCATCGCCACTACTCTCATATGGGCTCTCTGCCTCTGCGATATGCTCTAGGGGCTCTGACTGCGGGCTGGTGCTACCCTCGGCGCCGGGCTCCGCTCCCGATGCATCCTGCCCCCGCTCTGGCGCCGTGGCGGCCAACTCCTCATCATCCAGTTCAAGTAGCGGGTTTACAAAGAGCTCGTGGTCGATAAGGGTTTGGAGATCTGCGGCGCTACACTGCAGCACCTGAAGGGCCTGGCGAAATTGCGGAGTGATGGCGAGAGTCTGACTTTGATTGTGTTGGAGTGTAGTGGTGAGGGTCATACGTAGTCTGCTAAGAAAGCGTCTCTGAGCATTCGAGCTTCCGAACACGCGGCATGCTCGCCCCGTTGAGATTCTGTAGCCTCACCTATCTAGCGCGGGCAGTCAGCAAAAGTTATGCCACTCCTCATGCAGCGGTTGGCATCACGACAGCGCCGGAGCCGATTAGCGGGGCCCTGTGCAAGCGCATATCGGATGATGGACAGCAAGCGCAGCATACGGTCACAAGGTGCCGTATGCTGCTTCGGAGAGAGATAAATGAACCTGCCTTGCGCCCGCTCCTACGCCCGCGCAGCGTGGCGGTTATCGGCGCCTCCCGTCAGCCCGGCACAGTGGGTAGTGAGGTGTTCTTTAACATCACCGCAGCGGGGTTCACCGGCGCTGTGTTTCCCGTCAACACTCACGCCGCCATTATCCAGGGGCATCGCGCCTTTCCCTCTATTAGTGCCATCCCTGACCCGATCGATCTGGCGATTGTGTGCACCCCCAGTGAGCAGATTATCCCTATTGCTGTAGAGTGCGTCGCAAAAGGGGTTAAAGCCATGGTGGTTATCTCAGCGGGTTTTGCCGAACGAGATAGCGCCGGTGCTGCAAAACAGGAAGAGTTAGTCCAGCTATGTCGGCAGAATCAGATCCGGCTTATCGGCCCAAACTGCATGGGGATCGCCAACACTGCACCAGACATCCGGCTCCACGCCACATTTGGGCCCCAGGCGCCGCCACGCGGGACAGTGGGATTCCTGACGCAAAGCGGGGCTCTTGGTCTAGCGATGATTGAGCATGCGCTCCAACATGGCTTTGGATTTTCAAGCTACATCTCCTACGGCAACAAAGCTGATGTGTCGGTGAACGATCTTTTGGAATTTTGGGAGACCGACCCTGATACCGAGCAGATATTTCTGTATCTTGAAAGCTTCGGTAATCCTAGAAACTTCCTGCGCATCGCCGCACGAGTGGCGCGCGTCAAGCCGGTAGTAGTGCTTAAAAGCGCTCGCTCAGGGGCCGGTCAACGCGCGGCTACCTCGCACACCGCGGCATTAGTGACTCACTCAGATGCCGTGGTGAACGCCGCACTTGAGCAAGCGGGAGTGTTGCGCGCACACACCCTTGAGGAGTTTACTAACCTTGCCGAGTTCCTCTGTGTGCAACCCCCGCCGCAGGGGCGACGAGTATCCATTGTAACCAATGCGGGAGGGCCCGGGATTCTATGTGCCGATGCGTGCGAGGAGTATGGCCTCAGCGTACTAGAGCACTCCCCTGCTTTACAGGCAACACTTCGCTCGATGCTGCCTGATAACGCTAGCCCCCGTAATCCAGTGGACCTACTGGCAACAGCTGACTCGGCAACATTCGCCCGCACCTTGCAAACAATTTCGGCGAGTAAAGAGGTGGATGCGCAGGTAGTTATCTATATACCACCTATTGCCCACACCGCAGAGGACACTCAGCAGGAGATCCTAAAGCTCTTACGTCGGCAGACAGGATCTATACCCACCGTGCTCAACCTAATATTACAGCATCACCCCGTCGCAGCAGGGGAAGCGAGTAGTGGCAAGCCGGTGCCAGTCGTGCATTTCCCCGAGTCCGCAGCGCGACTTTTGGCACAGGCGGCACGCCTGCCATCGATAGCTCTAGAGCCCGAGGCCGCGCAGTCGGTCTTTGGGCTTAATCCACTGGCCGCCAAGCGGGTAATTGCCGAGCAGCATCGCAGCGACGCTGCATGGTTGTCTCCGGCAGAGGTTGTCAAGATTTGCAGCGCCTATCGGCTGCCACATCTGACCACCTACGTCGCCTCGACCGCTGCGGAGGCACAAACCCTGGCGCTACGGATCGGAGCACCCGTGGCACTCAAGGCATTTGGAGAGGAGATTATCCACAAAACTGAGCTCGGCGCAGTGCGGCTGGAGGTGGCCCCGCTCGAGGTGGCTGCTGCAGCAACGGCGATGGCAGCTCATCTGCGGATTCAGAAGGTATCATGGGAAGGTTTTATGGTGCAGCCGATGGCACCGCACGGGATTGAGCTATTCGCTGGAATAGCTCACGATCCCCAATTCGGTCCGGTACTAGCTGTGGGTGCTGGTGGAATCACAGTAGAGCTTTTTCATGATGTGCAGTTATGTGTGCTGCCTGTATCCCGGGCCCGCCTGGGCACGGTGGTAAAAGCACTGAAGATATCGCCGCTCTTGGAGGGCTATCGCGGCTTACCGGCTTGCGACCGGGAGCAGTTTGTAGATCTACTGGAACGGTTGGCAGCACTCGCCTTAGATTTCACCGAAATCGCCGAGGTTGATTGCAACCCGATTATCGCAACTCCGACCGGCCCCATTATTGTTGACGCCCGCATGCGGCTGGATCAAAAACCGATCCGCTCTGGCACCCCGCAGCCAGCCTCGTAGACCTGGAGAGGTGGGTGCGGCCTTGGCGGT
>JBILUF010000024.1:0-12650 GCA_044371155.1 Bdellovibrionota bacterium | reverse complement strand
GCTCATCGGGTGCGTGTACTCTGCGGCGTAGTAGTAGTGAGTAGTGTTACCACGGCACTACTCCTAGCTATTAACTCCTATAACCCCACACCGATCGAGCTATGGATCATCTTTGCACTCGCCGCGGTCCCGTACTGGATTCTCTGGATTGCCGTCGCCAGAACATGCCTGTTTGCAACAATTGAGTACATCGAACGACTCACTGCGCTGCAGCAACAAGCGCTTACATACACAGAGATCGAGCCTGGGCAGCAGGGGCTCGCCTCGACACTGGCCAACGGGCAGCCCGTTACGATCCAGATTCAGAATCTACATTTAGATCCTCGGCGCTAGGGTAACTGCTTCGTGACGTGGTGGCGCGGAGCGCGAGCGTCCCGGTCGCAATTGTACGTGGAGCGCGGGCGTCTCGCTCGCAATGGGACGTGGAGCGCGAGCGTCTCGCTCGCAATTGTACGAGGAGCGCGGGCGTCCCGCCCGCAATTTTCGGCAGAGCTGATCCGGTGCAACCAAGTTGGTGGTGCCCGCCCATCACCGTATTTTAAGCTGCATGTTTCACCTGCGAACAATTGCGGGCAAGATGCCCGCGCTCCCGCACTCCCACCGCGCAACGATAGTGGCTTTTAGGGACTACCCGAACATCTCCTTGACCTTATCAAAGAACCCTTTGTTCTCATCCCCCATCGAGCGCTCATCGAGCTCTTGGAGTTTCTGGAGGATCTCTTTGTGCTTCTCCCCTACTTTCTTTGGAATATGAATCTTTACTCGCACGTGCAGATCGCCGCGGCGATTACTGCCAAGCACCGGCACCCCTTTGCCTTTTAGCTTAAAGATCTTCCCTGAATCTGTGCCGGCTGGGATCTTGAGCTTACTCTCACCCTCAAGTGTTGGGATTATAAGCTCCCCGCCCAATACAGCGGCGGTATAGCTCAGTGGGACTTCGCAAAAAAGCTCGCTCTCTTCCCGCTCAAAGATCGGATGCGGCTCGATCGAAATTTGCACATACAGATCTCCATTGGGGCCGCCGCCGCTACCAGGCTCCCCTTCGCCGCGTAGCTTAAGGCGCTGCCCGCTATCAATCCCGGCTGGCACCTTTACGTTGAGCTTTGACTGCGCCACGTTCGTGCCCCCGCCTGAACAGGTGCGACAGGCATTCTTGATAAATCTGCCGGAGCCAGCGCAGACGTTACACGGCCGCTGAATAGTAAAAAATCCCTGTTGGATCCGAATCTGACCGCCGCCTTTACACTGCGGACAGGCCTCAGGCTGGGTGCCAGCAGCAGCGCCTGAGCCGCTACAATCTTGACAGGCCACCCGTCGACCAATTTTGATCTCGCGCTCTGTGCCGTTGACCGCTTCAAGAAATCCGATTTTTAGGTCAAAGCGCAGATCGTTGCCAGCGCGCCCACGGGAGCCACCACGGGCACGCGGATCGCCGCCAAAAAATGCACTAAAAATATCTCCAAAGATATCCTCAAACCCAGAGAAGTCACCAAATCCCTGCGCCCCGGCCCCCTGGCCAAAAGCAGCATGACCAAACTGATCGTATTTAGAGCGCGCCTCTGAATCGCTCAGAATAGAATACGCCTCAGTGGCTTCCTTAAACTTCTCCTCGGCTTCTTTGTTGCCAGGATTTTTATCTGGATGGAACTGCAAGGCGCACTTGCGATAGGCCTTCTTAATCTCATCAGTGGATGCGGTGCGTGGCACCCCTAATACTTCGTAACAATCTCGCTTGCTCACTGGGGCGCTACCTCAACTACTGCACTGCATTGTATCTTGGGGCTACCTACGCGTGACCCCCGGGGGATGCATGAAGCATCTTCCCGGGGGTCACATCTCTTATTACTTCGAGCGGTTAGCTGTTGCGAACTTCCTCGAAGTCGGCATCCACCACATTCTCATCTCGGGCCCCATGCGCCGCGCCATTTGTGGCACCAGCATCCTCAGAGGCAGCACCGCCTGCACCTGCTGCGCCAGCCGCAGAGGCCTTCTTGTACATCTCTTCCGAGAGCTTATGAGTAGCGGTGTTGAGTTTCTCAGTGGCAGCTTTGAGGGTAGCCAAATCATTACTCTCAAGGCTCTTTTTAGCCTCCTCAATTGCAGCCTCTAGCGAGCTCTTCTCCTCAGCTCCTAGCTTCTCTCCGAACTCTTTCATCGACCGCTCTGAAGAATACACCATGGAGTCAAGCTGATTGCGGGCCTCTATAAGCTCGCGCTTGGCCTTGTCCTCTTCTGCATGCGCCTCGGCATCCTTGACCATCTTCTTGATCTCTTCTTCTGACAGACCCGAGTTGGCGGTGATCTGAATCGACTGCTCTTTGGAGGTACCTAAGTCCTTCGCGGAGACATGCACAATACCGTTGGCGTCGATATCAAAGGTCACCTCAATCTGCGGAACGCCACGCGGAGCGGGCGGAAGTCCTACCAGCTCAAAACGGCCCAGCGTCTTATTGTCTGTGGCCATCTCGCGCTCACCCTGCAACACATGGATAGAGACCGCTGGCTGATTGTCGGCAGCCGTTGAGAACACCTGCGATTTCTTCGTTGGGATGGTGGTGTTCTTGTCAATCAACTTGGTAAACACACTACCAAACGTCTCGATTCCGAGGCTCAGCGGAGTGACATCCAACAGCAGCACATCCTTTACCTCGCCCTTGAGCACACCACCTTGCACCGCAGCACCAATCGCCACAGCCTCATCAGGGTTTACACTCTTAGACGGCTCTTTGCCGAAGATCTCTTTGACCTTCGCCTGCACTGCTGGCATACGGGTCATTCCACCCACCAGGATCACATCCCCGATCTGGCGCGGCTCAAGCCCAGCATCCTTCAGCGCGGTCTTACAAGGAGCCACCATACGCTCGATAAGATCCTGCACCAGTGACTCTAGCTTGGAGCGGGAGAGCTTAATGTTGAGATGCTTTGGTCCCGAGGCATCGGCCGTGATGAACGGCAGATTTACGTCGGTCTCCATCGCAGTCGATAGCTCATGCTTGGCCTTTTCTGCAGCCTCTTTCAAACGTTGCAGCGCCAAGGTGTCCTTGCGCAGATCGATTCCCTGATCGCGCTTGAACTCATCAGCCAAGAAATCCACAATGCGATTATCGAAGTCCTCTCCACCGAGGTAGGTATCACCGTTCGTGGACTTTACCTCGAACACCCCATCGCCAAGCTCCAGGATCGATACGTCGAAGGTACCACCGCCAAGATCAAAGACTGCAACAGTCTTCTCACCTTTCTTGTCGAGCCCGTACGCCAAGGCGGCTGCAGTTGGCTCGTTGATAATACGGAGCACATTGAGGCCAGCGATCTTTCCGGCATCCTTAGTGGCCTGACGCTGTGCATCGTTGAAGTAAGCAGGCACCGTGATAACTGCCTCATTCACCTTCTCGCCCAGGTAGTCCTCCGCAGTCTGCTTCATCTTCTGGAGGATCATGGCCGAGATCTCTTGGGCGCTCTTGGCCTCACCCTTGAGCTTCACCCACGCATCGCCGTTTGGAGCCGCAGTCACCTCGTAGGGCAGCCGCTTTTGGGCCTCACGCACCTCCTGAGCATCGGATTTACGGCCAATAAGTCTCTTTACAGCGTAGATGGTGTTCTTAGGGTTGGTGACGGACTGGCGCTTGGCTACCTGCCCCACCAGACGCTCACCCGAATCACTGGCAGCAACCACCGACGGGGTGGTGCGGCTACCCTCACTATTGGCGATAACCACCGGGGAGCCACCTTCCATGATGGCTACGCAGGAGTTGGTAGTTCCAAGGTCGATTCCGATAATCTTTCCCATGTGCTTCCTAGCAAATAATACAATAAAACTAATGTGTTATAAATATTTGGCCTGCTTCAGCGGATTAGCCTAGCTGCTCGTTATTCCAAGCCTAGAAGTCTATTAAGCACGGACCACCAAGATATCAACCCAGGGGGTAAAAAAGTGTTCCTAAGACAATGCCTTCCTCAAAAACCAGCCAGGCTCGCCTAGATAGCCCCCTCCACAGGGACTCCCCCCTCTTTCAGTGGTAAGTGACTTCAGCTCTAATTTAGCTCCCCTGATTGCGGCTGCTCCGTTTGGGTGGCCTCGGCACTCGTCTCAGGCACACCTTCGTTGACCATCACCTCGCCTATCCGCAAGATCTTATCCTTATAGAGGTAGGTCTTACGCAGCTCTCCGATGATTATGTTGGGCTTTTGTCCCTCGACCTTGGCCTTGCCTATAGCTCGGTACATCATCGGGTCGAATTCTTTACCCACTGATGATTCCCCGCGCACATCCCATTTACCCAACGCATCTACAAACTGCTTATGGATAAGGCGCACGCCTTCCTTAAATTTCTCAAGCTCCGACCCTGGATTTTCAAGCGCTCGCTCAAAACTATCCAGCACATCCAGGACGTCCACTAAAATTGACTCACCTTGATACTTCAGCAGATCGGCTCGCTCTTTGACGCTGCGCTTCCGAAAATTCTCAAAATCGGCAAGTGAGCGCAGATACTTATCCTTAAGGTCCAACACCTCGGCGCGCAGCTTGGCAACCTCGCCGGCTTCCAACGAAACCGCATCGTCCTGACTCTCTACTGCATGCAGCTCCTGAGCGCCGTCAATCGGCTCCCCTGCACCATCGTCATCTAACTTCACATCACCAGCTTTCACTTTGCTCTTTAACCCCATACCATTTCATCCTGGCTCAACTGCGCCATTTTACGTTGGAAGTGGTCTCATAACGGCATTTATGAAACACTTCTAGGGTATAAGCACTGCAACGCTAATTTGCAACCGCCCAGCCCCTATGCCGCCCTCAGTCAACTATAAAACCCTCGACGGGGTTATCCTTAGAGCCCACCCCAGCGGCGAGGCCGATCTGGTACTCAAGGTGCTCACCCCAACAGAGGGTAAGATAGCGATCATCGCCAGTCAGGCGCGCAGAGGCAGTAAGCGGCTCGGCAGCACGCCTGAGCCGTTTGACTGTGGACGCTTTGAGCTACGTCAGGGACGCGGCCCGTTGCCGATCCTTGCCGGCTTTGCGCCGATATCAAACTTTGCGCGGTTACGTGAGAGCCTAGATAAGATTGCCACCGCCACATTGTTGTGCGAGCTAGCCGATCACCTCACGCTGGAAGGCGGCAGCGCTGAGCCCGAACAATTCCTGGCACTCACTCGGGGACTCGAGGCCACCCAGAGCGCTCACACCCGCACTGAGTTGCTGCAGGGAGCCTTCGAGGCGGTGGCAGCATTGATGGGCTCTGCGGGATTCTTAAATCAAGAGCTTTTAGGCTCAGGATCACTGAAGCGATTTGTGACACTATTGGATCACGCCGAGCGCAGCACCGAGAAACGGCTGATGTCGCGTGCAGCGTTTCAGGAGGTCCTTGAGTCCTTCCGCAAAGAGCAGAGGCAGCCCTAGGACGCCGGCATCACCCGCGACGCTTTCCTGTTTTTGAGGAGGAGGCAACCGGCAGATGGTCGCCGACCCAGGAGACAACTATCCTTCCGTTTGCCCCTTCGCCCAGAAAACTAAAATGCAACCGGAACTGCTCCCCAGGTCTGGCGCCGAAACGCAGGTGTGGCCAGGCTTCAATTGATTGGCCCTCGAACATATCCTGACGCAACCTAGCAAGGTCTGCTCGCTCCTTGGTGTGCGGCCCCTCGGTCATCACCAGCGAAAACTGCGTGCTGCTATTAAATTCGGTCAAAAAATTCGGATGACGTTCGGGATACTGCAGTGGCCAAAGCCTAGAGTGCAGATCCATAAAGGCGGTATAGAGCATGGGGTACAGGGCTTTTTTCCTGAGCGTAAACTCCTGTAAAGTCGCAGCGCCGCGAGCGGTAAAAGAGATTCGATCAGAGCAGCTCGCCATCACCGCATCGTAAACCTCCTTGCCGCTAGCCAACTTCTCGGGATCGATTCTTGGCGTGGCATCAGCAACCTTACGACTGAGCTCGGATATCTCCCGCTGCAAGTCGACATTTATAACCAGCAATTCATTCCGCTCCTGCCGCAGCTGGTCGGCTTCAGCACGAGCGGCATCACCAGCAGCACTTGCCTCCCGCAACGCTTCCCTCAGCCGATCATTCTCGCTTGCATATTGCTCAGCTAAGCTGCGCCATTCGGCCGCCTCTGCGGCGCTGAGCGTCTCGTTGGGGCCGGCAAGCTGCACGCTTTGCAGTTGAGTAAGCTTATCCTGCGTTGCAAAAAGCTCTATCTCCTGCGGGGAAGTCAGTGGTGACAACTTATGCCCACGAAGCTCCTTATGGGCTAGCTGAAAGCAACGCTCCTTAATCTCAGAAACCACCTGCGATTCCGAGATATCACCATGGCGGCGCCAATATGGCTGATTATGCGGCAAGTGGCTATTGCAGTCCCCTGGTTGATACACCCGTATTGCACCACCCCAGGCCAAAAGCTCGCCATCGACGCCAAGCTCATGCTCTAAGATATCTCTCAGTCCAGTCGACTGGCCGTAGGCTACTGGCCCTTCCACGTACACTGGCGCCAAACCAGCAAGAGTACGCGCAAGCTCGTCGGGACTCACCCCGTAGGCGAGTGTTCCGTCGGGGTTCCAATACGCCGATACAAGCACCAGCGGATGCTCTCTAGTCTCATCATGTAACGCCAGGAAAAGGTCAGGGACCTGCTCACTTTGGGAAATCCATCGGGGCGCACCGGGTAACTCCGTTTTACCACTCCGTATCGAAATCTGTTGACCGAAGGATTGCCTTAAATAGCCGATAAACGGGACGGTCAGATCTGGGTTAGGAAGGCCCGCGATAGCCTCTTTGAAGGCAGAGTCCACCGAGAGAACTACCTCATTTCCCGCCGAGGTGCTGGCAGTCCTGCAACCAATGCCCACTCGCCATAGTCGACCGTCATTCGATTGGTCGCGGCACTTAAATCCCAGGTGCCAGGCACGCTGCGGCAGGCTAGTCGTGGCGACTTCATTTGCACACCGAAATGAGGCAGCGTGCACCTGCCGAAAATCGTCGTTGATATCAGATGGCTGAAAGGACTGCCCAAAGGGTGCTCTTTCAAGACGGGTGGCCCTATCTGGATTCGCCCTTGCAACCAAGCGCTCAAGCCACACATGCGCACCCTGGTACAGCAGCTCCGCGGACTCGGCTGCAGAGTGCCCAGCAAGAGAGACCGAGTACACACTTGCAAAAAAAGGCCGCCAGGTATTCAGCGTTAGCGCGCTCCGTCCCAGCGAAGCATTTACCCGCACCGCGTTATGACGTAACTGCTCCATCTTTCCCTGATCCTCATAGCCGCAAATGCAGCGACCCTTTTTACACGCCTCAACTGGCGTGTAACGAACTTTGCATCGCCCCTTTAGGATAGTGAAAGTTTTGGGGCTACTCAAACCAAGCGGCTTCCTAAGAGTGTGGCCCCGGCACTACACGGCAAGGGCCATCACTCCGGAAGGAATGCCCCTAAGTAGCCTACTCTCTTGGGGAAAAATCGACCCCCTCACTCTGAAGCCCCTCTATCGGAGGTAAAGCTGTCGGAGGTAAAAATGGCCTGTCCCGCTGCACCTACGGCAGGTTGTCTTTTGATAGCTCAATGAACGCATCCACAACGCCACCCTTTTCACATGCTCTTGCATCAACGGCTACTACTCCAGCCTCAAGAAAGTCACTGTAATGCACGAGATCTAACTGAGTTCTTGGGTCTTTATGGAGACTCGGCAGAGACCCTCTGAGGCAAAACCTCGCCTGGTTGGGCCCCAACGAGCTTCCGCTGGATAAGCAGCCTCCGAATATTTTCGGCGGCCACTCGATGCCCCAGAGCATTCCAGTGCCAGTCTGTTTCAAATTCAAAGCGCTCTTTAGTTTTGTGATAGCGCTCCTCAAACACCGGGTGCAGATCGAGCGTCAAAAATCCCTCAGAAGATGCCCGTTGGAGGAGGTGCTCTCGCATAATCGATGCAAAGCTCTGCCTAGCCGCTTGCTCCTCGATCAGCCCATAGATGGACTCACGCAGCCCATCGACCACGAAGATGACGGGCTTATCTTTTACGATCATGCGGAGGTCTTTGAGAAAAGCATCCACAGCCCGCTTACTCCAGACTATTTTTTCCTCCGTAGCGGAGGCCTCGACGTTGCCAACGTAGGCGCCTTTCCTGGTGGGCGCTCTATTCAGAAATGGAACCTGCAACAACTTTAGATGCGATACGAGGTAGCGGTATACGGCAGATTGCCTCAGGATCCTCTTGGGCAGAGTTAAATTGAAGTCAATTCGCACGAGGTTGAATTGATCATCATAGTAGTGTCGCCCCGAATTACGCCTGTAGCGCAGCAGCGATTCATCGAAGTCATTTGAGACGATTATCACGGAGTAGATCTCTGGAGCGAAGCGATCCTCTGCGTACTGGGCATAGGCAAGATATTGCGAGAGCGCGCTGCCGCTCGAGCCGATGCCGTATACCTCCACAGCACCCCCGAGGAGTGCGCCGAGCTGCCCGTGGACAGCGTCGCGGTTGGCTACCTGCAGGGCTTCGACATAGCTATCACCGATCACCGCTATCTTACTTTTTGAGGAATCACGATGGAAGTCGAGGTCACTAAAATACCCCTCATTGTTAGTGCGCTTTACAGCCTGTATCTCAAAGAATCGCCCGTGCGATGCGCGCATCTCCCTGTTGGGGCGAAAATGAAGATAGGGATTTGCGGCATTTACTGGCATCGTCTCGATGGAATCAGTTACTGGGAGAAGGCGAAATGCTATCTCAAGGACCACTGCGGCGGTTAACAAACCCAACAATATCAGCAGCGATCGGGAGAGAATGACTGCAATCCATGGGCGGGTGGTTGGAGAGGAGCAGCTATGAGACATAGTTTCGCTGTTGTTACAGTTCAACAAAGAGGGGCGCATGTCAAGGCTCTCCGCCCTCGCACACGAATCCTGTCATCCACAATCAATGGATATTGCGAGCCTCTCCTGGCCTACTGCACTAGCGTAACTTTATCTGACACCCCGCCTTTAGCGCGCTGGTGTGCCGCCGCTTAGCATCTTTAGGAACTTCGCATCTGCTGACAGCACTAAGTTAGTGTCGTTTCGCAACCCGTTTCGGTACGCCTCGGTGGTGCGCAGGAATTCATAAAACTCCACATTCGACCCGATTGCAGCGGCGTACACGGACATTGCATCAGCCTCGGCGGAGCCTCGGATCTCTTGCACCTTCCGGTAAGCCTGAGACTGAATCTCCTTGAGATCCCGGTCTATTTTACCTTGAATCTTGGCCTGTTCACCTTTTCCGATAGAGCGGAATTTCTCTGCAATACGCTGCTGCTCAGAAATCATAGTGTTGTACATGCTCTGCTCGACGCTGGCCTCGTAGGCTACTCGCATCAGCTGCACATCGATAAGCTCGATACCGAACTTCTTTAGCTCCTCGCGGGCTCGCTCTGCAACGCGGTCACTGAGCTGCACCCGGCCGATCTGCACCCCCTCGAGGTCGCTAGAGATCTCTTGCGCCGCCAGGTCAAGCAGATTCACCCCAGTGGCAGCGGCCGTTGGGCTTGCCGGAGTTGCTGAGGCACGACTACGCGCCAGTTCAATAATAGCATTCGTGGTGCGGACTGCCTCCACAAGGTTATTACCCGAGATCGTATCGCGCGTGGAGGAGGTCACACTTGCTCCGATACGCAGCAACGCAGTGCGCTCATCCACCAGCGTGGCGATAAATTTCAGCGGATCAACGATACGCCAGCGCGCCGAGGTATCGACGATGATGAATTTTTGATCCTTGGTGGGCACCTGGTGCGGCTCGCCGTCCCAGTTCATCACCCGCTTATCGAGGTAGCGCACCTCTTGCACGAACGGCAGTTTAAAGTGCAGTCCTGCCGACTGTTTGGGCTCACCGCGTGGTGCACCAAACTGGGTCACAATCGCCTGGTACCCCTCGGGCACCGTGAACATCGATGACCACACCACCGCACCGACCGCTACTGCCGCACCTACTACCGCTTGAAAATATGGAATCATATACCGTGTCTCCTGAAGATCTACTTGCCTTCTGCTGCCAGGCTGGCGCGCGCCGCCTCACCCACTACCGCCGGATTCTGCGCCGACTGTTTATCACCAAACACCGGCAGGATACCGCGCAGTGACGGATCGATAATCGTTAGCGACTGCATCCGACCAAATATGTTCTCGGCCATCTCGAGGTACAACCGCTTCTGGGTCACCTCGGGGGCTTTCTCATACTCAGCGATGATCTTCTTAAGCCTGTCGGCATCGCCCTTGGAGCGGTTTAACACCTCCACTGCATAGCCCTGAGAAGATAGGATCTCCTGCTCCCCGCGACCTTTTGCCTCGGGGATGATTCGATTGTAATCAGCCTGGGCGCGATTGATAGCCTGGTCCTTATCCTGGATAGCAGCGTTTACATCATTAAATGACGGTGCCACTGGCCCCGGCGGGCTCACACTCTGCAGGTTCACCGCTACAATCTGCACCCCCATATCGTACTTTTCATCCAACATAGTCTGGGTCAGCTCGCGCGATTCAGTCGCGATTCGCTCACGCCCCACGGTGAGTACCTCGTATACCCCTTTATCACCCACCACCTGCCGCATCGTGGCGATTGAGATGTCGCGGATGGTTTTGCGCGGATTGGATGCGCTGAACAGAAACTTACGCGGATCAGCGATCTGGTACTGCACACTCCAACGCACCTCCGCCACTTTTAGATCCCCGGTGAGCATCAGAGACTCCTCGCTCGGGGAGCGGCTGTCGATACTGCGGTCAAACGAGGCCGAGCTAAACACTCCACCAACTCCGGGCGCAGAAGGTGCCGCCCTAAATCCAAAATTCTCCTGCTCGACTCGGGTAGTGACCTTTACGTGCCGATCGATCCCTAGGGGCAGTTTGAAATTTAATCCTGGGCTCGCGGTGGTAACGAACTGACCAAAGCGCAGCACGACGGCGCGCTCATCAGGCTGCACCGTATAAAATGATGTCGTACCCACCGCCAAGGCGAGCACCACTCCTAGCAGCGCTAGAATCTCGCGCTTTTTCTTACCTAGCTCCTCTAGCACCTCAGCCGGATCAATCTTGGGCATTTCGGGTGTTTGATTACCGTTTCCCTGCTTCCAGCGTTCCCAATCCATAAATTGAAGTCTCCTTGTTGAAGGCGCGTGCACCGCCAAAACGTGGCTAAGCGGCGCTTAATTGAGTGAGAATTGCAGAGAATGGCCCTAAGGGGCAAAGTGAAAATCTCAGATTAAATCATAGAGCATATCTATGACTGAAAGACCCACCATCGGTAATTTCTCTAGAGCGGGAGATGAACTGAAGGACTTACTCCCCAAGCCCCGCCTCGACTTCAGGATAAGAACTTCAGTCTAAGCTACTGAGCCTGCCGGTGCATGCCGCTAGCTCACCACAAAACAAGCTTTGATAGAGTCCCCGGTGAGCTCCCCAGCAGGGCCACCAAAGAGGGTGTAGATACGGGTGCTCATTACACGCTCGCGCTCCTTCCCTCTTTCCGCAAAGGTCTCAGCTTCGATCTTACCCAACTCCTCGCCACCGAATAACCACAGCTCATCTGCGATCCTGTTTAGGATCGGCGACTCATCACTCAGATTCGCACCCGCAGCAATGATCTCTCCCACACAAGGCTTAGACCGCAGCGATGCCGCGGATGCAACGGCAACGGTTTGAATACCTAGCCGGTCGCACACCTCATGGGCGATCCCCGGGAGCCCAAACGACACTCCGTGCGTCACCACCACAAGCCTGCTACGGAAAGCATCAATACGATACTTCTCTTGCAACTCGGCCAAATCCAGCTCAAGCCGTGCCTTGGCGGTGCCCATCATCGCAATCTCATTTGCATGATGCTTGGGGTCTAGATCTGCCCACCCCTTATTGAATCCGTTCACCCAGACTACTCGCTGATTGTGCTGGCCCTTGCGCGCCAGAAACTCCCCCTCGGTAATCATGCCTGGGCCTTGGTGCCTTGAGCTTTTGGTAGTACCAGCGTTTGTATTAAGCGGATTGCTAGGGGGTAAATGAAACTGACTCATGCTGCTAACTGCTCAGAAAAATACGACAGAAAACCGTTATAATATCCGGCTAAAGATCCTTATTCAATAGCAGCGGCCCACTTCGAGCCGACATCGGTCGGCCGCCCATGCACCAATCAGGTAGTGGCTAGAATACCGGAAATATACGGGCAAAAAGCACTTATCAACGCGAGGCGCTAACCGTCGTGCATCCTCCGGCAATTCGGTTAACATGCACATTTATTAACTTGATTACGATACCGGACTTTAAGGTTTTAGGGCACTGCACCCGATACCGCTTTACATGATCAGAGTATTGTCGACTAAAGCTAATCGATTGGGTCCCCTTGGGCAAAAGCCCGGTCTGGCCCGGGGCTAAGGTCAGATTGGCACCGCCGCCGCTAACCTTAAGAATATTATACTCTCTGTCCCTAGAGTCGTTTTTGATAAGGATCCTTCCATCCGGGACACTCTCTCCCATACATCCAGCAAGTATCAGCGCAGCCATGACTGCGCTAAGCCCTCTCAGTGCCAATCGGAATACCCGCATAAGAAAAAAATACGCAAAGCTATGACATAGCTCTCGGCAGAGCGAGGAAAAATCTTAACAGGCCCAGCCTCAATCAAGTCGACACAGGAGATGCCGCAAC
>JBILUF010000298.1:0-3803 GCA_044371155.1 Bdellovibrionota bacterium | reverse complement strand
AGTGAAGTCATACCAAAAGTATCTGATCAGTATGCGTTACTTAACAATGCAAAAAGCGGCTCTACATTCGGCACGCCGATTCAGTAACACTGGCGTTAAGTCCTCATGTGGGCCCGGAGTACTGTCGTGGAAGAGGCCTCAACCAAACCCAAGCCTCGGCCGCCCTTGCGCGGCCTGCCGCTCAGCTATGCCCTTCACGATGGTCCATACCGTGAGGGCGGCAAGACGCGCGGTGCGGTTATCAGTATCGAATGCTGGATTGCACTCTACGATATCAAACGATTTTATCTTGGGATTTGCTCCCCCAAGGAGTGCCGCATGAAGCCAGAGATCACTTGAGAGCCCGTTAACACACGGGGCACTTACCCCAGGTGCTGCAGCCTCATCAACAGCATCTATATCCATTGAAAGCATGGTAGTAGCACCGGCCCCGCCAATCACTTTAGAGATCTCCGCCGCCGACACCCCTGCCCTGAATGTGGCACGACCGCCTTTGCTCTTTAGATACTCAAGGTGCGCTACCGCACAGGATTGCGGCTGCACTCCTAACACCTGATACCCCGTGCAGAGCTTTTGCGGGTGCTCAAGGGCCTGTCGAAACGGGGAGCCCGAATGCCCAGCACCATCAATGAGCTCCCGTACATCAAGGTGCGCATCAATGTTGATTATCGAAACGGATTGCTTCCGGCTCACATACCCCAAGAAATGCCCATAGGCTGTCTCATGGCCACCGCCTAAAATAATCGGCACAATCCCACGGCCCAAAAGCTCTGCCACAACCTCACCAAGCTCCTCCTGTGCTGCGGCGAGGTCACCTCCCCAAGGAATATCCCCAAGGTCAGCAACCCGCGCCCAGAACTGCGCTGAGATGTTGGAAGCCTCTGCATCAGGGGTCAGTTTGTAGAGCGCCTCTCGAATTGCGTGTGGTGCTTTCGCAGCGCCAACACGACCACCGTTTCGGGCTACCCCATCATCAACCGGAAATCCCACAATCGCTACTGCCGTATCAGCGCCAAGAGCACTGCCGATGAGATGTCCCACCCGCGAGTCACCTGCTCGAGCTGCAGCCACTGCCACTCCAGAGGCGGTAAGTTTTACCTTCATCCTCTCGCTTCCACAAAAATCTGCCGCCCTGCCTTTATGGTCATCCGGCAACAGTTCCCCTGAAGATGATACAGCCACTGCTCCACCGAGGGAGCATTAAACACTGCCATATCGCAACTTTTACCTACCTCAAGAGACCCAAGTGAGTGCTCAAGGCCTACTGCTTTCGCAGCAACAGAGGTAGCGCCCTTAACTGCTTCAGCCGGAGTAAGTCCATTTAAAAGACAGCCAAGTGAGAGCGCAAACGGCAAATGATAACTCGGAGCCGACCCAGGGTTAAAATCAGTCGCTACTGCAACTTTTACCCCAGCATTGATAAACCGCCGCGCATCAGCGCTCTTCTCCTTGGTATACAGCGAGGCCAGTGGCAACATCACCGCTACCACCTCAGCTTTTGCCATCGCTTCAATCCCATCCGCACTCGCATACTCAAGATGATCAGCAGAGGCTGCCTTTAGCTCGGCTGACAACTCAGCACCACCCCCAGCGGTAAGCTGATCGGCGTGCAGCTTCGCCCTAAGACCCGCCTGCTGCGCAGCTACCAGAATTTGCCTGGCCTCCTCGACACTAAAGGCAGTCTTTTCGACAAATACATCACAGAATGACGCAAGCTTGCACCTTGCCACCTCTGGGATCATTCGCTCAACAATCTCTTGAATATACCGTCCTCGCTCCTCGCGTAACTCACGCGGGATAGTGTGCGCACCAAGGAATGTGGACACAAGGGTAAGCGGAGTCGTCGCTGCAAGGGCTGCATAGACCTCAAGCAGCTTTAGCTCTGCTTCAAGCGAGAGCCCGTAGCCGCTTTTGCACTCAACTGTCGTGACCCCAAGTAGGCTCATCTCGCGCAAAAATCCTTGGCAGCGTCTGACGAGATCTTCTTTTGAGGCAGCGCGAGTTTTTTCAACCGTAGATAAAATGCCTCCGCCTCGCGCTGCGATCTCAAGATAGCTCTTCCCTTGCAGCCGCTCTACAAACTCTTCGGCGCGCCATCCACCAAATGCAAGGTGTGTATGGCAGTCAATCAGGCCCGGAAGCGCAATACCACCGCCGCAATCAATTGCAGATTCCTTACGCCAGATCTCCGGGAGATCTTTTTCAGCCCCCACCCAGCCGATTCTTTGATCCCGCCAGGCAACTGTGCCGCTAGCGATCGGGCAAAGCTCAGACTGCGCACCCGCAAGGCTGCAAGGATATACAACGGCGCAGTTCGTTAGATAAGGCATTAGCGTTTTCCTATCATCGGAAGGTCAATTCCCTTTCGCTCCGCAGTACTAATTGCATCCGCATATCCAGCATCAGCATGCCGCATCACTCCAGTGCCAGGGTCAGCGGTGAGCACTCGTGTGAGTCTACGGTCTGCCATCTCGGTGCCATCAGCGACCGAAACCATTCCGGAATGAATGGAGTACCCGATACCGACTCCGCCGCCATGATGCAGCGACACCCAGCTTGCTCCGCACGCGGTATTAAGGAGCGCATTTAACAGTGGCCAATCAGCGATCGCATCAGAGCCGTCTTTCATCCCCTCAGTCTCGCGATTTGGAGATGCCACTGAGCCAGTGTCTAGGTGATCACGCCCAATAACAAGCGGAGCCTTGACCTTGCCGTGTTTTACCAGCCAGTTAAATTTAAGCCCCATCTCAGCTCGCTCGCCGTACTCAAGCCAGCAGATCCGCGCCGGAAGCCCTTGGAAATGTACCTTCTGCTTGGCTGCCGCTATCCAGCGGTGAAGCTTTTCATCATGCGGGAATGTCTCCAGCACCGCCTGGTCAGTCACGGCGATATCGGCAGGGTCTCCTGATAATGCTGCCCAGCGAAACGGGCCTGAGCCACGGCAGAAAAGTGGCCGGATATACTCCGGTACAAATCCTGGAATCTTGAATGCATCAGCGAGGCCGCGGCGATCTTTCACCTGGCCCCTTAGGTTATTGCCGTAGTCAAACGCCACCGCACCACGGCGCTGGAGCTCTAAAAATGCATCGAGATGCGCCACCATCGAGTCAAGCACCCGAGCTTCGTAGCCAGCGCGGTCTTTGGCCCGCAAAGCTGGCGCCTCTTCCAGCGATACCCCAAGCGGAATATACCCACGTTCAAGATCATGTGCTGAGGTTTGATCCGTTACCACATCAGGGATTATCCCGCGGCGCGCAAGCTCCGGCAGCACTGCAGCAATATTTCCTACAAGCCCGACTGAAAGAGCGCGTTTTTCCTCTTTGGCTTTCATCAGAAGCCCCAGCGCGTGGTCAAGGTCAGTCGACAGCAGGTCACAGTATCCAGTATCTACTCGGCGCTTTACCCGAGTGGGATCGATATCAACGCCTAGGAAGGCCGCCCCATTTAACGTAGCCGCAAGCGGCTGCGCGCCGCCCATGCCACCTAAGCCACCGGTCACCACCAAGCGCCCAGCGAGGGTGCCGCCAAAATGCTGGCGCGCGCACTCGGCGAATGTTTCATAAGTTCCCTGCAGAATCCCCTGGGTGCCAATATAGATCCATGAGCCAGCTGTCATCTGACCATACATCGTAAGCCCGAGAGCATCGAGCCTTCGAAACTCATCAATCGTTGCCCAGCGCGGCACAAGGTGCGCATTGGCGATAAGCACCCTGGGCGCTTCCTCATGAGTGCGGAATACCCCCACGGGCTTTCCGGACTGCACCAACAAAGTTTCGTCATTTTTAAGCCGCTGCAGTGTGGCA
>JBILUF010000297.1:0-3805 GCA_044371155.1 Bdellovibrionota bacterium | reverse complement strand
AAGAAGTCGCAGTCTGAACCATGTTATCCGTATAATAAAAGGCCGCTACGGAGAGTGTTTTCCTTTGTGTGCTTAGTGGTTGAAATAGGTATCGGCATTGCCACTGAGCTCTAAGAATAAACCCCGTGCTGTGCTAGTGGAGTGCTGGGATTTTTTGCACGACAAAGACCACTAAGAGGTAAATCCTCAACCGTTTGATGCCGTTTTCTAACTCGCGCTGATTTAACCGGTTGAGATCTCGGCAGCTATTAGGGAGGTTCAAGGGCAGTTTCGAAGACGCCTGCTAGGTAAACACCTTGCCCCACACCATTGTATCCCGATAGCTGCCACCTTCGAATACGTTATTCTTCAATACGCCATCAAGCTGATATCCACTGCGTTTGGCTACAGCAGCCGACCGGGTATTACGAGAGTCGCAGCGGATCTCTAAGCGATGGAATCGCAGCGACTGTAACTCTTCCTCGAGACATCGCACCGCCTCTCCGATAATCCCACGCCCTTCAAACCTGCTGCTGAGCCAAAATCCCAGCTCAGCGCAATCATGCTCCCAGCGAATTGTGTGCGCTCCGATACAGCCAACGAATTCGTTGGTGGTGCCATCAAAGATGCCGTAGTCAAAGGTGCGAGCCTCATCCCAGTCTTTACGGGAGTTTCGAAGATAAAGCCTCTCATCCTCAATGGTGCGCGTCCTTTGAACCCAGTAAAGAAATGTCCCGAGCCGAGCGCGCTCCGCATCCACCAATGAGAATTTGGCCGGTGCAAGATCGACAGTATGCCGCCGTAGTGCCAGGCGCCGCGTCACCAAGAGGTCGGGCAGGGTGGTGGGTTTAGTCGGCATGGTAGTGCAACTCCGCGTTGAGGCCGTTTTGAGAAGAGTGTTTTGAGCTGGGAGGGGTGGCTAGCCTCGCCGCCCATTGCCTTTTTTACCCTCCGGTTCAGCCTGTTTCGCTTCACGCACTGCAGCTGCAATCTCCTCATCCGAGGCGTCTTCCACGGGCACCGCATATGCCCCGCTCGCCCAAGCCCCCAAGTCCTTGAGTTTGCAGCGCTCACAGCAAAACGGGAAGAACTGCCCCTGCTCGGAGAGGATCTTTTTACAACTCGGGCAGCGATACTCAACCATACCTACCTATGCTGCTGGAATAATTACATCCTCAAAGTTATCCATGAGCCGCTCACGCTGCAGGAGCCTCATCCGCTCCACAAATGCGGCAAGTGGCATCGTGATCTGCTCCTTGGTGCAGTAACGGCGAAGGGTTATCTCCTCACGTTCGGCTTCTTTTGCCCCTAAGATCACCATGTTTGGAATCTTGTGGGTCACAGCTTCGCGGATCTTCTTGTTAAACGAGTTATCCGAAAGGTCGGTCTCGGTGCGGAACAGGTCAACTCGCAGCGCTGCTTCCACCTTCTTGGCGTACTCAAACGCTACCTCGCCTACCGGGATGATGCGCGCTTGAATCGGCGCCATCCAGGTAGGGAACGCGCCGCCAAAGTGCTCGATTAAAAATGCGATAAACCGCTCATGCGCGCCAAGCGGTGCGCGATGGACGATATATGGGCGGTGTTCCTTGCCGTCTTCGCCTACATACGAGAGCTCAAATCGTATACCAGAGGCGAAGTCCAGCTGGGTCGTGCTGATGCTCTCCTCACGTCCCAGCCCAGTCTTAGCCTGGAAATCAAGCTTAGGCCCGTAGAAGGCAGCCTCGCCTGGCCCCATAAAGTAATCGATCTTTAGCTCATCAATCACTTCCTGCACCTTCTGCTCCGAGAACTTCCAGAGCTCTGGATTATCGACAAACTTATCCTTGTTGGCCGGGTCATGGGTGGAGAACCGTACCCGCACATCCTCAAATCGGAATTTGCGGTAGTAATCCAGGGTCATGTTAAAGGTGGCCTTGAGCTCATCTTTAAGCTGATCAATGGTGCAGTAGATATGAGCATCATTCTGCGCGATGGAGCGCACCCGCAGTAGCCCGGCTAAAGTTCCGGAGGCTTCGTAGCGGTAGACTGTGCCGTACTCCGCAAATCTAAGTGGCAGCTCACGGTAGCTCCGAGGACGGTAGCTATAGAGCTCATGGTGGTGCGGGCAGTTCATCGGTTTGAGGTAGTAATCAGACTCCCCCTCCAAGGTCATCGGTGGGAACATCCCTTCCTTGTAGAGCGGCAGATGCCCCGACTTGTAATACAAAGAGTCTTTTGCGATATGCGGAGTCGCTACCCGTACATAACCAGCGCGTGCTTCTACCTCTTTGGCAAAGGTTTCTAGCGATTCGCGGATTGCCGTGCCGTTGGGGGTCCACAGTGGCAGCCCAGCACCCACCTGGTCTGAAATGACAAAGAGCTCCAACTCTTTACCGAGCTTTCGATGGTCACGCTCTTGGGCCAGTTTGCGCCGCTCAATAAAATCATTCAGGGACTGCTTATTCTGAAATGCGAGGCAATAAATACGGGTCAGCTGCGGGTTCTTTTCGCTGCCGCGCCAATAGGCGCCAGCAATTGAGTCGAGCTTGAAGCAGTCAGGGGGGATCTCGCCGGTGTGTTTGACGTGCGGGCCAGCGCACATATCCTCAAAGGGACCATTTTTATAAAACCCGATTTCTTTCTCGCCGCGTTCCAGAAGCTCGCGACAGTATTCCACCTTATACCCTTGGCGCTGCGCCTCAAGGTGCGCCACAGCTTCGGCCGCAGAGCGCATCGCTCCATTAAACTCCTGACGCTCGGCGATGATCTTGCGCATCCGTTTTTCTATATCAGGGAAGAGTTCGTCAGAGATCGGCTCTTTGAATTCAAAGTCATAGTAACAGCCGGTGTCTATCGGCGGGCCGAACGCCAGGCTTGCGTCTGGTCGAATTTGCAGCACTGCCTGTGCCAATACATGGGCAAGGGAGTGGCGAAGCTTGTAGAGGGGATCCTGTGTGTTTTCCATAGAAGGGGAGATTATTCGAGGAGCTAGCCCTTATCAAGAGAATGGTTTTCAGGGAATATTGTGGGACTGGGGGGGTGATATACTTGAAATAGAAGATTCCCGCGCCTGCAAAGCAGCAGGCCGACGGTAGCGAGCCAACACTATGGGTAGTTTTACCCTATTTTCTTGATTTTGACCGACTCTACCTTGATTGAGTCCTCAGCCAGCAGTTTTAGCTGCTGCAAAACAGGATCTTTGGTGAGGTACCCTTGGTCTTTTAGATCGCCGCACTCGATATAGAGAATATTTTCTTCGAAATGGTAGGAGATGACTCGTTTTAGGTGTTCGAGCAGTCCTAGCTGCAGCTTCTCATCGAGGGTGGCGAGTAGACTCTCCCACCGTTCAGGATCGTTGCCACGCTTCGAAGATGCATTCATAGGTGGTTCCTCGCCACTCCAGCAGGTTCGGGCTCTCTTCCCCGAACTGTTAGCTCTCACTCAACACCAATCTACCCGATACGTAACGTACGAGATGCCTGCGGGGGCGTCGTTACACATCTAAGCCACCGCCTTCATCTATCCTATCGGCAGATTTTCCGGAAAACTTGTGCGCATTTGCTGCAACACAGAACCATCCAGAAGCTCTACTCTTTTGATGTATATCAGCCCACTATAGAACCCGAAAGATGTCTGCTCATGGCGACTCGCAGAATGCTTGCTCAACTGTATAAAAATGCAGCTGAATTCAATCTGATCGGGCACACGGTGTAGGGAAGAGGGGCGTGGCTAATCCGAGTGCTCTTTCTATTTTGTACGATTAGTGATTGACCTTCAAAGCATTCAGGAACTCGCCGCGGCTCTTTAAAAAGCAGAAAAGCCAGACAATGTCTGGCTTTTCTGC
>JBILUF010000023.1:0-12662 GCA_044371155.1 Bdellovibrionota bacterium | reverse complement strand
TGGCTCCTGAATTACCTGGGTGAGCTTCGATGGGTAGAAGCTATACTCTCCCACTCCGAACCCCTCGATCTGCTCCGGCCCCGACAACTTTACACCAGGCTCCATGCGCTTGGGCTTAAACATTACCTGGGTCTTCTGCGATGCTACCGACTTACTGTTTCGCACCTGGACCGTAAAGATTCCTCGCTCGTCAGGTTTTGAGATAGATAACAGCTCCAGCTTTGCTGAGGTGCACTCAAAGGCGTACCGCTGCACTGAGTCCGCGAAGGAATCAAAGCAGATTACGGAGCCATCCTTATCTGGTCCAGCACTACAGTTAATTCCACCATGCTGCACACAGGTATTTTTGCTTGCCGCGGATTCCTGGAGCTTCCAGCGTCCAAGTTTGGGTAGTTCGGCGGGCTCTGCCCCCGCTTGTGGCGGAACGCTGCTATATTCAATCTTGCCATCGCGCTCCACACGGTAAATGGGAGTCTCTGCTAATACATAAAACGGATTACAGACCAAAGTCCCAATCAAAGAACCCGCTATCAGCAAAGCGCGGTGCCATGTACGGTGCATCACTCTCTCCCTCTCTATGCTTTACGGTCGTGGAACATTTTGGTTAGCGCTCTGATACAGCATCCTCTGATTGCCCACTCCCTGAGCTACCCAGTCCATACTCTTTGAGCTTGTATAGAAGCGCCCTGTGACTAATCTCAAGGATCTTCGCAGCACGAGTCCGATTACCACCCGTTTTCTCCAACGCCCGCTGAATAAGTTCAATCTCAAGTGAGCGAGTACGCTCCTTGATTGATAGGCTCAATGCGGTCTCCGCTGCCACTGCCTCAGGCCCACGCAACTCGTGGATGCTACCTTTAACATGCTCGGGGAGCGCGTCGCTGTTAACTACGTCCCCATCAGTCATCACCATCGCTCGTTCGATACAGTTCTCTAACTCACGAACATTCCCTCGCCAATGATATCGAATCAGCAATCTTAAAGCGTCGCTCTCAATCTGAGTAATAGAGATCCCAAGTTTGCGGCTGAGCTTAGAGAGAAAATGCTCCACCAGAAGTGGAATATCCTCGGGCCGCTCCCTGAGAGCGGGAAGCTTAATCGATACTACATTGAGGCGATAGAAGAGATCGTCTCGGAACCTGCCGACTTTGACGTCAGCTTCAAGGTCTCTTAGGGTAGCTGCTAAGACCCGTACGTCCACATCGATATTCTGCTCATCTCCCACACGTCGGATCTGCTGCTCCTGTAGCACCCGTAGTAGCTTCACCTGAAGATGCAGCGGTAACTCACCTATCTCGTCGAGAAAGATCGTCCCCCCATGCGCCTCCTCGAATAATCCTCGCTTGTCCCTAATCGCATCAGTAAACGATCCCTTGCGATGCCCAAACAGCTCTGACTCAACAAGGTTGGCAGGGATAGCACCGCAGTTAATCGCCACAAACGGTTTATCTCGTCGCGGTGAGTTGTGGTGAATGGCGCGAGCCAGTAGCTCCTTACCCGTGCCAGACTCGCCGGAGATGAGAATCGTGGTGTTAAAATTCGCAAGCCGTTTCACTGTATCAAAGATTCGCTTCATCTCGGGGCTCTGTGAGATAAAGTTGGAGAAGTTATACTGCTGAGCAATCTCGGAGCGCAGCTCAGACACCTGCGCTCGTAACTGCTCACGCTCCTCAATCTTACGCAGCGTTAGGACGAGCTCCTCTATATCGAAGGGCTTTAGGATATACCCGTAAGCGCCGCACCGAATCGCTTCCATGTTTAGCTCAACACCACGATAACCGGTCATCAATAGAATCACCGTATCAGGAGCGATCTCCAGACTTTTCCGTGTGAATGCCATTCCATCGGTATCGGGCAGCTTTAGGTCACACAGCACAATATTAAAGGAACGTTGCGATAAAAGGCGTGTCGCCTCTGCGCCAGATCCTGCCCCCTGCACAAGATACCCCGCGGCTCCTAGATTAAGGGTCAGGGCGCTCCGAAGCGTAGTGTCATCATCAACGACAAGGATAGAAAGACCATCTGGTATCACAAGCGCCTCATCCGAAGGTGGTATGCACAGTTGGCAGCAGTGGGATACCACCAAGCTTCTCGAGGAAGAGATAAAGTAGTGTCCCCATCGCAAGGTATGGGCCGAAGGGCAGGGGATGCGACATCCCTTTGCGCTGCACCAGGAGGGTCAACACACCCCCAACAGTGCCAAACAGTGAGCCGACAAAGATTGTGAAGAGTGCCCCGTCCGGCCCCAAGAAGGCACCAACAAGTGCTAGCAGCTTTACATCTCCTAATCCAAGCCCCTCGCGCTTTCGAAGCCTCAGATACAGCTCGGAAATAAGTAGTAAGAACCCAGCTCCCAAAAGTAGCCCCAAACCAGCAGAGGCCAGATTGGGCACGATCGGGGGCGCAAAGAGATGAAAGAACTGATTCATCCCTGCACATGCAACTCCTAGCACTGCCCCGGGAAGCGAGATTACATTTGGGATGATGTAGTAATCGTAGTCGATAAAGCTAATGACGATGAGCGCACAGACTATCGCAAACACAACAGCTGCCGTGAGAGTGAAACCAAAGCTCTGATAGGTGAGCAGTGCGAATGCAGCCGTCAGCACCTCCACGAAAGGATATCGAAAAGAGATCGACTCAGTACAAAATCCACATCTACCGCGCAGTAGGATCCAGCCCACAATCGGCATGGTATGCCACCAGCGTAGTGGATTGCGGCAGTGCGGACAAAATGAGCGCTGCGGCGAGGCTATCGTGAATGTGGGACGCTGGCTGCCCTCTGGGATACCCAGCTCCTCGGCGCTCAGCCCCACCGAGGCACTAAACGGAATGCGATAGATGCACACCGAGAGGAAACTGCCGATGACTGCCCCAAAAAGAAAAACGAACACTGACATGTATGCGCCCCAGGTAATCCTCTATTGGACTCTAGTGCCCAGCAAGAAGATGTATAAATTTTGCGGACTATAAAAGCGTAGTACTTTCCTTGTGTTAATACCTCAGATCGCAACTTTTGCGGAGGGCAAAAGTGCATCGGAAAGGGTTTATACTGGCTGCAAGACGCTAAACAGCTCCCACCCTTTTGGGCCAGGCAATCTCCAAATCGACCCCCTTGGGGGAGGCGTGAGAACAACCGCGCGAACCCATCGCCGGGCCCTCCAGCTCACTCCGCTATCGACGGGCTAATCGAAGTTTAAAAAAAACAACGAATAATTTCCCGCCCATTTTTTTAAACCTAGCGCAGCACCAGCAGAATTTTTCGAGTGCGCGAAAGCAGTTAGACGAAGGAAAAATTATTATTCCGCCATCGGAACCCTTCGCCCCCCCCCTACATCATAGAGGCAGGTTTTCGACGGGGCTGCAGACGTGAGTTACCTCCGGATGCAGCCCCCCGGTTTTACCCTCCGTAGAGCCTTATACGCGGAGAGGTTTTCTGACTGAAACGCTACTGCTTTGCACGGTTCTTGTCTCACATTTTTCCAGTTTGGTTTTTTGCAGGGAGATTATCCGCATGGATCCCTTTGCGTCCAGAGGCCACCGTCACAATCCCAGTGAAAACTGGCCGCCCGCTGCGCTGAAACTGCCACAAGCCACTCCGAATTCGCTTTCATCTCTCGAGGACCCCATGCGCTCTGATTCAAACTCAACAAGCACCACCGACTCACACGCAACATCAAACCTTTCTTTTCCCAACCTCAGTCAGCGTGGCAGACCGTTTGCGCATAATGGAAACTTCTTCTGCTCCCGCTCAGAAGCAGCCTGCGCTGTTTTAATGGGGAAGTACCTTGGCTACTACTGTACTGAGGAAAAGACCTTTCAGGTACCGATGGGGCGAAGTGCTGACGGGCTCACTCGACACTTTGATTTTTTGATCTTCGGAGCGGTGCTTGAATACCATCCATTTCATCCCCCCAAGGATCCACAATACTGGAAGATGCTGCGCCGGCTCGAACCCGGCCAACGCTCGCAGCTGCGCGCGTTATGGGCACGAAACGATGCGGTGCGGTACTTCGATAAACGACGGAGTCAGCTCAATGACACTAAGCGATTTAAAAACGCGGAGCTGATCGTGGCACGCTCCCCTGAAGACTTCTACGAAAAGGTAATCGTGCGCTTCATGAAGGAGCAACATATCGCTCCATTTCGTCGTATCCCAAGTCGCGAAAACTTTGTGAAGGAGTTTCGTGCTATTCTTGGGGAGGTTACAGAGCTTAAGCCACCGCGCGGTGGGCGGGTGCGGGTGCGCACTGTTGCAGAGCGGGGGCGCTCAGGGTGACACGAATGCTCTAGGCAACTGTGGCAAGCCACGTCGAGTGGAGCGAGTCTAGGACCATTCGATGGTCCTCACGGCCCTGCCGGAGGAGCGAGAAGAGATAAAACTGTAACCAGGTTAGAAAATCTACTATGATCGGCTATTGACCGTCAGAACAAGTCACGCCTAATCCAGATAATGCAACTCAGCCGGGCATGCGATACCATACACCCACTGCCACGGTTCTATCTAATTGCCTACCCTGACTGGTGTCTTTACAGTCAGGCTGCGCCTCTAAAATGTAGCAACCAATGCGACCACACCAACTCTCATCCCTGACTCCGTTTATAGCCATCGCGATGGTCCTTGGGCTGCTTACCGGCGCCTATTTCGGTCCTGCTGCTATCCCCCTTGGAGCTTTTGGAAAGATCTATATCCAGCTGATTAAGGCGATCGCAATACCCTTGGTACTTTTCACCATCATCGAATCGATTATCGGGACTGAGCTCTCATGGAAAACAGCCTCACGTTGGCTCATCGTAGTGGGGATCAATGCATTTTTTGCCTTAGTAATTGGTCTTAGCCTTTCAAATATCGTTAAACCTGGGGTCGGGTTTAGCGCGGATGGAACGCCCTTTGCTGGTCAGTCCGTTGCTGCTCCCAAAGAGTTCTCTGCAGTTGAGTTTATAACCTCAGCTGTGCCTGAGAGTATCATTCAACCCTTTGCTGAAAATAACGTTCTTGCTGTCGTATTAATTGCGCTTCTGGTTGGAATCGCAATTCGCAGCTATCTTCACTCACCAGGAGCCGAGGTCTCGCTCCACTCAGCCCAACGCCTCTGTCATGCGGTGAACGGGGTTATCAACACTATCCTTGTCTGGCTCATCGCGTTAGTTCCTCTGGCTGTCTTCTGTGTAACGGCGCGCACGGTAGGGGAATATGGATTCGCTCCGTTTACAGCGCTGGCTTGGTATGTATGCCTTGGTTGCCTGGGGCTCGCCCTACAAATAGTTTTGATTTATCCGCTCTGGGTGCGCTTTGTTGGAGGGATTCCTCTAGGAGAGTTTTTTCGGGCGGCACAGCGACCGATCGCCTGTGCCTTCGGAACAAATTCAAGCCTTGCAACCCTTCCGGTTACCCTACGGGCGCTCGATGATCTTAAAGTACCTAAGGCGGCTAGCCGGCTTGGTGCCTGCATTGGAACTAATTTCAATAACGACGGTATTCTACTCTACGAGGCTATGGCGGTGCTGTTCGTGGCTCAGGCGGCTGGAGTTCATTTTTCCCTGGGCGAGCAGGTCTTTATTGCAGTGATTAGTCTCGCTGCAGCAATCGGGGTGGCTGGGGTACCGGAGGCAGGAATTGTGTCGCTGTCCCTGGTCTTAACAGCAGCAGGACTGCCGCTTGAGATTCTGCCGCTGCTCTTAAGTGTGGATTGGATCGTTGCCCGCATGCGCTCAGTGACAAATGTGATGAGTGATATGACGGTATCTGTTGCGGTAGCTGGATTGACCAAGGGTCAGCATAGGCCTGGAGCTTAACTGCCGCCTACCGCATAGGTGGCCAGCTGGCGGAGATTGCTCTCTTCAGAGGACTGCGGTTGGCGGCCTTACTCTTAAGGTGGTAGGTCGTATCTCGACACCACGCTGCTTATGCAAAGTTTGCTGGTTCTAGGGAGGGCTCTCCCCACTCACTGGTCACCACCAACGATTTGCATCGTTGCACTACTCCTCCGCCATGGATTGAAAGAATGAATAGATTCAATGCGTAAGGGCTCACTAAGGGGCTGATAAAACCGCATATGCACCCTCAATCCTTCCAACTTGTTACACCATTTCGCTTATGCTGCTTCAGGAATAATCCCCAACCCGGATAGGCAGTTATGCGTCTACCGGTGAGTTCGAGCTCATAACTCTCCTGGGAACTTTCGCATCAGACTGGATCGAACTTTGCAGTCTCGATTGGTTCCTATTTAGTGGCACTGGGAGTACGCATGGGAGTTGGTTATACCATCCGTCTGTTTGGAGCACTTGCCCTCCTCCAGCTGTTGGTGACCTTTCCGACATACGCTCAGCAACCCAGCGCTGGCTCTCCATGGCCCCCCCTCAAAACTCAGCTCCTCTCCCCTGAAGTGGCCTGCCGCGCACCAACTGCTAAAGCTTTTATCAAACATAATGACAGTCAAAATTTTCAGGTGACCAAAGGACTCTTTGCAAGATTTAATCGCCGCCCGAGTAGCGTTTCTTCAAAACTGCGCGCCGTGCTGTCTCAACACAAAGCACCGCTAAGTGCGTGCTTTGGGATTCCGCTTAAGCCAACAAACGGCCGTTGTGTCGTGTCCTTACAGTCGCCTACTGCATTTAAAATAGTCCCTGGCACCTCCCGGGGAATATCACTTCAGGTCTCATCAAGCTGTGGCACTAAACCTACTGTGCGAGTCGTCCGAGGTCCAAGCCTTGGAACGGTCTCGATTGCCGATAACGTGCTTCGGTTTACTTCGACCTCTAAAGGGGCTCTTGGAACAGAGCAGATTAGAATTCAGGCCTGTGATTCTAGGTCGCGGTGTAGCGAGACGCGCTCCATTGCGATTAGCCGATGCACCGTCAACAGCCGACCTCTTAACCTAACTATCACGGAGAATAAAGTTGCGTCTTTTGAGCTAAAAGCCGATTCCACATGCGGCACCGGGGTCTCCTTTCAACTATTCTCTCAACCCAAAATTGGCTCAGTCGTGCTCGAAGGGGAACGGACCGCACGATATTCCGTTGGCTACGTAACCGGCCAAGATGAGTTTCTTGTCCGTGGATGCGATGTGACCGGCGCAGGCTGTAGCACCCCTCAACCTATACGGATCACAATCGGTGCTGGCCCGTCATTCCAGGGCAATGCTGAATCGCTCCGGCCATATCGGGAGTATATCTCAGGCGAGGAGCGGCAATATCTGGTGCGGAAACTTGCGAACAATCGATTCGACCTTATTGAAGGGGACGGAGCCCTTCTGGGACTCCAAGATCTGCTCCGCATAAAGTTCCTTAATGCTGATGTGACTGCCCCTGACCTGAAACCAGCCTTACAGCAGGTTCAATCTCTGGGACTCAAATATGGGCGACCTGATCCCTCAGAGGAATTCATCCCTGGATGGCGCGATGACTTCCTCCCTAACACTACCTGCATCGCTTCACTCAATCAGGCGCCCCAGGGCCCCACATGCTTTCAACCTATCATTCCCCCTAATCGAAACCTGAATAATCCTTCAGATATAAAATTCGCCATCGAACGCTGGAAACTCACCACCGAACGTAGTTGGCACCAGACAAACTTCTTCTATCATTGGGGATATCACCGCACATCCTCCCGGTATCTCAAGGACGCGCGCTATCTCTCACCAGTTGCTGCGAATATGTGGAAATTCTGGTCGGGGCACTTCGGCACCAATACCCAGATTGTCAATGGATTCCAGGAGAATATAGTTGGCTACTTCATAAAGACAATTGACCGTGAACTATTCGGCAATTTCCGTTCGATGATGCTCGGAGTGCCGAGTGTAGCAGATAAGAACGGTTGTGCCCCTCTGACTCCCTGGAACCCACAACATGGAAGTATCCTGTGCGATGCAGCCTCCAACATGTGGCTGAGTAACGACAAGAATCTCGGGATGAATCAAGACTTTGCTCGCGAGCTTATGGAGCTCTACCTCCTCAGCCCAACGGATGAGTTCTCGAATTCAAAGAACTACAATGACATGGGTGATATTATTAGCGCCTCTCGGTATGTTTCTGGCTTCCAAGTGACTCAAGCAAAACCAGCCATGGCACCAGGAGGAGCGGTGCGTTTCGCGGCTTCTTATAATCCGAGCAGACACGACAGCACTCCTTCGAATGTATTCGGTGAGCTCTCCTCTCTTAATCCATCACTAACGATATCGAACAAGACTTTCACCCCAGGGGGATTTGTCCGTCATCTTTTCGACCACCACCCAGCACTTCCTCGATTTATCGCGGGTAAATTGTTTGCAACATTTGTCTACCCAGACCCATCAGACTCCTTGGTTGCAGAACTGGGAGATAGATTACGTCAGTTAGACTATAACCTAGGTGCCTTCCTGCAGGTTATTCTTGGCTCCGAGGCGATGTTCAGTCCACGCGCTGCCTTAGGCCGAAACTGCATCAGCAGCCCGCTAGAGGTATACAGTAAGATCCTAAACTCAGTCCGGTTCCCACTATTGCCGTACACCAATTCACCGGCAGCGGAGGAGGCATTCGGGATTCATATTGATGCCAATCTCGCTCCGTCCGGTGAAAACATACTCGGATATCCCACGGTGTTTGGCTACGACTACTGTGGTCGAGCTCCTGGAGTTGACGGCTCCACTGCCTGGCTCTTTTCACACCTTATGGTGTTTAAGATCAACGACTTTATTAAGCTCCTTAACGGCATGACTGAGGTGCTTAAAACTCAATACGACCTTAGCGAGGCCATGGGCGTAATCCGTGCTAACCCGGAGTTTGCGGATGGTTCTGCACAAAGTGTGATCAACTATTTCGCCAAACGATTCGACCTTACTCTCTCACCAGCTGAGCGCAGCATCCTGCTTGAGTTTATGAACAACCGCAAGCAGGGTAACTCGCTTGTTGCGGCTCCCTGGAACCCTAACGATACAACACCGCAAGGTCGATTGCTGATTCGAGAGAAGTTGGCAGGTCTTATGACGATTCTGGCCGGATTTGAGCAGTCCTCAACACATTAAGGGAGAGTGTGACGTGAAGAAAAACGGGAAGGTTGGATCAAAGCACAGTCGCAGAGATTTCCTGCGGATGCTAGCGCTGAGTGGCGTGGGGCTTTGTGGGGTAACCTGGCGTCCTAAAGAAGCTCTTGCCCTTGGAAATTTTAAAGTCTTAGTGCGGATTGAGCTGCTGGGTGGCTGTGATCAGCATGGGCTTTGGTTGCCAACAGCCGGGAATCGATTCTCTGCCCTTGCAAATAGGCGGCAAAACGCGATGTTCGCCGCAAGCCCGGCAGGCCTTGCGCTGCCATATGCCGGAAGCCCACTGGGGCTTCATCCTAATCTTGCCCCACTAATTCCGCATTCAAGTCGGATGAAGATATTCTTAAACACTAGTAATGATTTACTCCATGGCCAGACAGGCTCGCACGAAGACGCGCAGAACATTATGGCAATTGGCGCAGCACCACAGGGTGGGAGATTCCGCGGCTGGACTGCCGCACTCTTTGATAATGCTCCAGAGGTACAACTCATTGGCTTTGTGGGCGCTCGCGGAATCAACACAAACTGCGACAGCGCCCAAGACCGCTGCAGCCACACCCCACCGCCGACCGTGGAAACATTCGAAAGCTTTAGCTTTGAGGGTGCACCGTTTAGCTCCGCACTAGGAGGCTCTCAGAATGCTGCCTATGTCGCTAATATATTGAAGCGGCTCGCTGAGGCGCGCTCTCCTGATGAAGCACGGTCGGTAGTAGAGAGAAAATTTAAATCCTCGATGATGGGCACTTTCTCAGCTATCTCCGACTTTAAGACTACCCTTAATTATCCATCCCCGCGCTACGCAAGCTACGGGAATTCCCAACTCTCAAAGCAGCTCCGCAGTGTCGCGATGAAGATTCGCCAATTAAAAGACACCGGCTCTGATGAGCGATATATTTTCACCTTGGGAGTGGGCGGCTTCGATGTCCACAGAGACTGGCTCGGTATGACAGGCAATCTGATGAAGGACCTCGGGCAGAGCCTTGGAACCTTTATGAGTGACCTTCAAGATATGGCAGCGCTCAACAACACCGTTGTAGTGGCTGGAACTGAGTTCGGCCGGCAGTTAGCTTCTAATGGTAGTGGCACCGACCATGGCAACGGCAGCACTACCATTGTGCTGGGGGGCAAGGTTAAAGGTGGCACTAGCTCGATATTCGGGGATGTATTAACACCAACTGAGTTCGCCAATCTTGATTCCGCTCCAGCCCGGATCGACACCCGAGGAGTCATCTCAGCGGTGCTGCGTGACTTTATGGGGATTGAGCATACCAAGGCATTCCCAGCGCCAATTGCAAGCCAGTTCGCGGTGGGAAACTACGATCTGTGGGTGTAGAGCGACAGCCCCAGCGATCATCCAAAGCTACCGATCGGGGTAGGGCGTACAGACAATGTCACCGCCAGAGAATCTCAATTGCGTTCGCTCGCACACGGCATCATGCATGCTCTCTAAGTCATCATGATACCGATACCCGCTCGCTTCCCCTTTAAGAGTCGGATACACCTCGTACCGCTCAGGCGCTGCCAGCGTTGCCGATACATGTTCGCGCACTGAGTTTCGGACCAAGATACTTCCCTCCTTTACAAAAGTCGGGATTGAATCAAGGCCCACTGGAATAGTTATCCAGCGACCACCCGAGAGGACGGTTGTGGTGTCTCCAAGCGGATACCAACGCCCTTCAGGAAGATAGATCAGTCGCTGCTCAGCATCTCGCTCAACTACGGGCGCGACTAAAAGCTTTTCAAACAACACGAACTGATCACGCGCCGGCGCGCCGCGATCTGTGACAACAGGTGCAATCAGTGGCCGCCCCTCACGACATGCTCGCTCAAACCCACTGTACCACTCGCGCAGAAGCGAATACCGCAGCTCAATTGCCTTGCGAAGTAATGCAACGGTGGCTGGAGCGAAGGCATACGGCTCTTTGTCGCGAGCAAAAAATATACTGTGCCCCCTAAAGAGCGGCAAGAAAGCCCCAAGTTGGAAAAAGCGTACGGCTAAATCATCTGAGGGATTACCGGTAAATCCCGGTACATCTATCCCGGTGTAGTGCGCGCCACACAAGGAGTAGCTGATGCTGGCATCAATAGCCAGCCGCAGATGCTCCCACCAGGCCTGATTGTCCCCTTGCCAATTCACCGCGAACCGCTGGACCCCAGGATATCCGGCGCGAGAGATAATAAGTGGTCGACGCGTAGCGCTAAACTTACGCCACCCAGCTGCGCTAGCCTCTACCATTCTTAAGCCATACAGATTCCACTCGTCACGGATTGGGCCCTCTGCGGTACTAGCGTTACTGGTTGAACTGTTCTGGCCATCAAAATTAGATGGCTCATTCATATCGTTCCAGATTCCATCAAATGGGAACTCAGCAAGCCAGCGCGATTGAATATCGGCCCAAAGTTCTTGCGTCTTCGAGTCGAAAAAATCCGGGAGCACACAATCGCCAGGCCACACTCGCACCTGAAACGGGCGCTCATCAGCGGCTTGTAGTACTCGGCCGTGTTTTAGAATCTCTTGGTAGACCGCAAATTCAGGATCGACTTTCACACCTGGGTCGACGATACAAACGGCCCGCATATTGCCCTGATGCAGGGCATCAATACAGCCTCGCAAGTCGGCAAACTGCTTTTTGTCATTCGTGAAGACCCGATAGCCATCCATATGATGGATATCGAAATAGATGGCATCGCACGGAATACGCTCCTCTCGCATCCGGGAGGCAACCCGCAGCACCTCGTCAGTACTAGTGTATGACCAGCGACACTGCTGATATCCAAAGGCCCACGCAGGGGGAAATGCCGCAGCACCAAGTAGTCGAGTCCACTTTTGGGTAAGCGTCTCAAGGCCAGGAGCGGTGATGATAAATACCCTGGTGTTGCCAGTGACCGACTCAAACGTCACCGCATCGGGGTAAAAGTCCCCTATATCGACAAAGGTGCGAGATGGATTGTCATGGAACACTCCTACCCACCCGCCACCTGCAGCATCCTGATGCATCACAATAGGCCAGCTTTGGTACATCGGCTTACGTGCTGGGGTGTGCACGAACTCATCGGTATTATACAGCTCAAACCTATACCCGTTGCGGTTAAACTCCCCTGTTTGCCCAGGCAGGCCTAAGACAAGCCCTTGAGGGCGCGGGTAACAAAAACGGGTCATGCGCGTGGGATAGGTGGCCCCCATTGGGGGCAAAAACTCGTTGGGCTCGAAATGAGTGATCTTAAGCGACTGCACCCCTTCGCAAACATCGATAAACTCCCGATGCGAGCGAAATGGCGCTGGAGAGCTGCGAAAAATTTCTCGACCGCCTTCAACGACAGCGAATGCTGCGTTATCGAGTGCTATTGAAAGCGTAGCTTCGGCACCGGCGATTATCTCAGCTCGCTCGGCCGTGTGCGTTAAAGAAAGGGAGGAAAGGGGGCTTCGCTCCTGCTCCCCGGTGAGAGGTTGCCTTCTAACAGCTACATCACACTCGTCAAACCGTAGCTCTAGCCACCATCCAATCCCCTCTAGATGCCGAACCTCAAGGGTCAACCCATTTTTATCGCGCAGGTATACACAGCCTCGCTCCGGTGTAAGCTCAGGAATAAGCGCATTCAATACCGAGGAAGGCTCGCTAAAAGCCACTGGGGCTCCGTTGA
>JBILUF010000296.1:0-3842 GCA_044371155.1 Bdellovibrionota bacterium | reverse complement strand
TTTTTTTAATATTTTCAATATAGCCCCTTTTCGAATATCAAGCATCCTCCATTTAACGCCGACAACTAACCCCTAGGACCGAAGGGAGATCACATCTGATGACCATAGTCGAAACGGAGAGCGGCACAAGCGAGGAGAGCTGGACCGAGGCCCGCAAGGTAGCCAGTCTGGTCTCAAACGTCTCAGCGCTTTTCTCCACGGCGATACGTTTTTTGCGCAAGGACGCAGAGGCCAAATTGCCGACGATGAGCCGCACCTCTGGCTACGCCGTGGAACGGCTCCTTGGCAGCGCAAGCTTTAAGGCACCTACCTACTACGCCGCGCTGACGTTCAAACCGGAAGCACTTGCAAGCGCAGATTATATATCACCCCGCGCCCTTGCTGAAATATTCTCCCCGAGTGAGCTCGCAAATATCATTGGGCTTCTGTACCTCTATCGACGTATTCAAAAGGGTTGCGACGAGACAGAGTGGGGGGAGCTTTCGAAACTGATTCACACTCATGCTCAACTCGGTGGGCACCTCGGCTCATCAATGAAGAATATCGGGCTCTCTCATGGTCTGATGCTGGGCACCATACGATACCTTTCCCTGGGACTATTCGCTGGGCTTGAGAAGAAAGCCTTTAGCCAGTATCGAAGGAACCTAAAGATTCAAAAGAAGGATTTTGATCTCGCGGAAGAGCGACGAATCTGGGGCTGCACTCACCTGGAGGTTGGTTCGATTCTCATTCAATCTCTTGGGCTAGGGGGTGACGTATCCAAGGCCCTTATCACCGGCCTTCTCATGCTGGGCATCCCGGATAAACAGCTCGACATAGACGCCTATAGAATGCGCATCTCATGGATATGGATCCGCTCGCTACTACTGAACGGAAACCCACCTGATATCGCCCACCGCGGAGATTTTTATCCGCTCAAAGACGATCTAGCCAAACTCGTGGAGCGTGCCTACGACCTGCGCACCAACGGTGTCGCACACCCATTTTATGCGAAGGGCAAAGAGGATCTCTCGCCATCACTCACCCCTGTGCTATTTAAGGCATCTGAAGGACACTCCGAAACTCCATCGGAAGAGATTCCGAGTGAGGTGGCTAAAGAGATCGGAGACGCTTCGCTAGAAGTAGAAGAGATCTAGCGCAACCGCAGGGAGTAGGTGCTGTTGCTCTCACTCCATCAATTTCTTAACACCCCCTCGCGCCCAAACAACGGCGATTGTTTGGGAACTACGCGGGTCAAGGCTGTGCCAATAATCGGATCGATACTCCGCGCATCGCTCTTGAAGCTGCTTGCTGAGTGGGAAAATCAATGGGTGGAGGTGTCAGTACTCTGCTGGTCGCAATATCCCTCCCCATACCACGCAACACCCTTATGGCAACGGCAAGGAGCGTCTCTGGGGTGGCGCCGGAAAAATTAGAGGTAAGATACAGCTCTCCACTCCCTTGTAAAAGCCGCACTGCAAGCAGCACCACCTCCTCAAGATCATCCTGTTGGATAAATCGCACCCCTTTGGATGAGCCGAAAACGGGCGGATCGATGATAATTGTGTCGTACCGCTCCTTGCCTCTTTCAACCCGCCGCACTTCACGCTCTAGGAACGTCTTTGTATCCTCAGGAATGTATCGAATTGCTCCGGACCCCGCACTTCCTTGAAGCTCAACGTTTTTGCGTGCCCAGCTTAGAATCGATTTACTGATATCAACCTGTACTACCTCTGCTGCCCCGCCGCACCACGCAGCGATCCCAAGTGAACCGGTAAAACAGAAGGTGTTCAGCACGCGCTTGCCCTGTGATGTCTGAAGTAATTGGGCTCGCACCTCTCGCATATCAATAAAAAAGCCCGCGCTCGGTGTGGCATACGGGCGAATTAGATATGCTAGCCCGTGCTCCATCATGGTGTATTCCTCCGGCACCACTCCGAAAAATTGCTTGGCGCCATCCCGCGTAGTATCTACCGCATCTCCACCATGGCGCCACAGTACTGCACCAGTACAACCAGAGAGCCTCGGCAAAGATTCCTGCATTGCTGATAGCACAGGTGGAAAGTCTGCCGGAGTTCCCTCATGAATTCGTACCACCGCAGTGACGCCTAGCTTATCAATGCTCAGGCCCGTAATCCCATCACCAGCACCATCAAATAGCCGGGTGGCTTCCAGAGCGCCAAGCCCTGTTCGACGCACCAGCGCCGCCTCTAGTAACCTTCGTACTCGCTGTTGTTCTAGGTCAGCCATTCCTCGTACTCAGCTTACCTCAAGAAGTAATCCCTTAAGATATTCCCCTTCGGGATGATAAAGACTCACCGGGTGGCAGGGCGCCTGCCGAAACTCCGAGAGCACCCGCACCCGCCGTCCGGTCTTCGCCGCCGCTTTAAAAACAACCCTCCGAAACAGAGCCGTGTCTACAAGTTGTGAGCATGAGAATGTAGCCACCAGGCCACCCTGTTTTACCTTGGCGCAGGCATGATAGTTTATGGTCTCATACCCTTTGCATCCACCGGTGAGTGCCCCGCGGTGCTTCACAAAGGCTGGAGGGTCAATCACAATAAGATCAAAGTCTGTCGGTGCCTCCTTTAGGTACTGTAGCGCATCGGCACAGATGCCCGTGGCGACCTCTGTGCCCCCATTGAGATCGATATTTTTTGCGGCCAACTCAAGCGCCGGCTTTGAGCTATCAACGTAGGTGATCTGTTTGGCCCCTGCGCGCGCGGCATAGCTTCCAAATCCGCCTGAATAGCAGAAGCAATCAAGCACACTCTTTCCGCTGGCGTAGCGAGCCACGAACCCTCTGCTCTCACGCTGGTCTGTAAAAAATCCAGTTTTTTGGCCGCGCGCCACATCCACCACAAACCGATTGCCCTGCTCCAGAACCTCGAAGTGGTCCTCAATAGCCGCGCTCCTACTCCATGCAAGCTCTATTTGACCTGCCCCCTTATCACCGCCAGAGGCCTCAAGGTTCTCATCGGCCCGATGCCACACCGCACTGAGTCGAGAACCCAGCAGCGCACACAGAAGCTCCGTGATCAACGCCCGCTGCGCATACATTCCAGCAGAGTGGAACTCACACACTAGATTATTCCCGAGCATATCCACGATTAGCCCCGGCAGCCCATCTCCCTCTCCATGCACCAGCCGAAAGGCAGTGGTAGCTCCGCTCTCCAGGAGACCAAGAGTTCTTCGAAGAGTAAGCGCCGACTGCAGTGCCTCGCGGAAAAAATCATCTCCTGGAATCTGGTCGGAAAAGGTGAGCATCTTAACAGCAATACTCGCCGTGCCGTAATGTCCATATCCGAGCGTAGCCCCCGATGCATTCGCGACCCGCACCAACTCGCCCGGCTTTGGGGCACCCTCTATCCGGTGTATCGCTCCTGAGAAGAGCCAGGGGTGAAACCGTTCAATCGAACCCGTACGATCTTTCTTCAAAATTATGGTCGCAGATACACTCACAGGGGCTCCTTTATCTAAACTTTAGCGATTACATACGGTAAGCGGGCAAAAAACAAGCTCCCGTCGAGTCTGCCCAATACAGCCCAACTTGATGTATCATTTACAAGATGCCTTCAAAGACCGGGTCAAAAGCCTCCCCTCTCTCAGCGACTGACCATGCTGCGCTCGATGCTGCTCTCGAAATATTACGGGGCTCTTCACGAGCAGTAATGTTCGCTCCGCTGAGCGTTGCCGCCTTTGCAAAAAAAACCGATAAGCTTCCCAAGAAGCTCTCTTCGTTACGCTTCGAAGAGCTTTTAGCACTCAACGCCGCAGAGATTGAGGAGCAGTATCGACTCAAAAGCAAAGACGCAGTAGTAATCACTACTATTCTTCATTCACTGCTTGAGGGCGATACCCAA
>JBILUF010000295.1:0-3843 GCA_044371155.1 Bdellovibrionota bacterium | reverse complement strand
CGGTTACATCATTCAAAACTGCGCCCGGGATGACTACGATCCTACGCTCCATATCGAGCGTAACTCCTGACATTGAAGCCACCGCTGCCCCAGGCAGGGCCATCAAGGCACGCAAAGATTCGCGCGTAGTGATCTCACGGCCACTGGTGCAATGGGCCAGTGCCTGCGCCAAGACACCAAAATGCCTCTCTCGGGAATCACGTCCTCCAAGGTGAGCTACCTCGCCTTCTACTGTGACTAGTCCATGCTCCTTCCCCGCTATACTCGCTCCACTTCCGCTCTCCTCCTGCGCTAAGGATACGCGGTAGCGCTCTCCTTCAAGTCGAATGTCTACGTGCAGGTGCCCTCCTTGCTGTCCAGGGGCGCTAAGTCTAAATGCATCAATTCCATTCATCACTGCCAACGCTGGATCGGGGCTAGCTGTGCCGGTGTGATAAATCTCTACAGCGCCCGGCAAGCTCCGTGGCCGCACCGCACCCTGCCCTAGTTTAGGAGGCTCTGCCATATCCTCTAGCAGTGCCTTGGCCGCCTGCGCAGCAGCGCCGCACCACTTTCCTCCTTGGTTGCTTCGCTCATACCCAGCTAGCAACGCTTTGAGTCGCCCGATTCGGTCGATGCGCTCAGCATGGCTGAGCCCCTTAGAGGTAGTATCAAATGTTACCAAGGTCTCGGGATCAGCGATGTTTACAAAGCTAATCGTACCCCTTCCAAGTCTATCCAGGTTCATAACTGCTTTTACTGGCGCTCCGTTCAGCCAGGTCTCAGTCCTCCCTCGCGAAAAGAGAGTCTCCTCACCGTGGCGGATGTCATGAATAAGCTCTCGCAGGTTGTTCGCCACTGTGGGTGATATTGCGATACTCTGTGAGGGATCGGCACCCTTATACGAGACGCGAAACTGCTCCGCGGCATCAATGTCCCGAAGGATTGTATCCCACGCCTTGGTATCACTCCTGCCTGTAAGTGGATTATCCCGAACGGGTTTGAGCGCCTGCTCAATTGATGGGGTAATGCGCTCAATCAAAATCTTTTTAACAGCATCATCATACCCATCTCGCTTAAGCTTATCTCCAAAGCGTGAAAGACTCATCTCAAGAACCTCACTCACCCCTTCGCGCTCTAGCACCTGGCTTAACAACTGGGGAGTAGCCTTCTTTAACTCAGCGGATAGATCCACCAGTGCGTTTGCTGAGCTACGCAACGCCTCGATACTCTCTGGGGGCAGATCGGCTGCAGATGCTAAAGCCGCATTTTGCTCAGTCAGTAGGTTGAGCTCTTTTCGAATACCCTCTAGGTTTTTCTCTAGTAGCGTTCTTGAGGTAATCGAGGGAGGGAGGTTTTCTAGTTGGGTAGCGCAATCTTTGCAGAAGCTCGCAGCGCTGTTGCAGTGAGTTGGGATCTGCTCCTTGGGAGCGACGGCGAGGGGGTTTTGATGCGTTGAATGAACTGAGGCCAAACCATCACCAATATCCGCTCGGTGTGGTTCTGGGCGTAGAACGTTGCTATGTGCCGTCGCCATGCTATTCCTCTTGAAAAACCCTTCGCTACAACACTGGGCGCTGCTGCTAAGAAAGTCAAAAGCTCTTAGCTCTTGCAAAGTTATGGAGTGCTTCGAAGCTCCCAGGGCGCAACCAAGGTAAGGGCGATGGACACCCCGGGTATCCCATCGAATCCCCTTGGGAAATGCGCCGAATGATCACTCTAGGGGGCAGTTACCTTGGTATTCAGGGTTGCCGAATTCCTCTAAGCAAGGGTCTGCAACTAGATACTGGAATTTTGAGGTAATTCGCCAAAAAACCCTCCATAACTAAATCAGTATGACTGAGAGACAGGAGAAACATGCACCGAAACGCCCGGAGGCCGGCCCTGCGTTATCCTCCCTACCCTCAGTCAGCACACAAACCCTACCCGAGCTTTTTACTCTGATGGAGGCGCACCGCGACCTTGATAAGGATTTAAGTCGCGGCTTTGAGCAGCTTGCACTCAGCTCCGCAAAGAGCCTGCGCGGAAGCTTCCTCTCGGTAAGTGACCAGCAGATTGAGTTAGGGGAGCCGCTTGGTGCTGGGGCTGGGGGGATAGTATTTGCAGCAAGTCGATTGGGGGACACAACATTTAACCTGGCTCTAAAAGTGGGCCAGCCCTATGTAAGCTCTGGCAAGCGTGCCCCAGAACGCGATTCTCCACAGAGACGTTTTGAGCAGGAGGTAAGAGCTTTAACAATCTTGCAGAATGCAGAGGATGTACGGGTGCCAAAGTTGTTTGGCTCCTCCGAGGTGCTGCGGCCAGGCTCAGGCGACAATCAGCGCATGGGGCTTATCCTGATGGAGTTAGTCCCAGGGGAGAGAATGAATGTCGTCTTTGCGTCAGCCCTACAAAATAGCGACCGAGCGACTCAACTTCCTTCACTGTGCGCCAAGATGCTAGAGGGAATAAGCGCAATGCTGAAAAAAGGAATCTGCGTTGAGGATGCTGGGGTCTACAACACAATGGTCACACCTGATAAATCACAGCCGATAGTGCTATTTGATTTTGGGACTGCCAGGATTGAAAGAGTTAGCGCATCTGCCCGTCGCGATACTGAGTGGTTTGTGGGTGATCTGCTTGAGACAAGCGCGATGACTATCTTAATGGATAGAAGCTCGCGAGCCTCAGAACAAGCCCAAGAGGCACTTCGATCTGTTCAAAAAATCGGCAAGGATCTTAAACAGGGCACCCTCACTCTAGAGGATGCCCCAACCAGACTCAGACAGAATGTCTGAGACACCCTGAAACTTAGCTCCTCTGAAAGTTCGCTCAAGCAATCATTTAGCGCAGCACACTCTGCCCCAGCCGCACCACGCCAGCACCGCGCTGGGGCGAAAGCCCGGCAGCAGCCTCCGCATCAAGTAATAGGAGCACTGTGGAGCCTAGGTGAAAAGTACCAAGGCGAGAACCTTTTTGGATCATTATCGGGGAGTCATAGCAGCGCTTAAACCCTTTGCGATCACCTGAATTGGTAATCAACGGATCAAAAGTTAGGCTCATTCGCCCCACATTGGTGGCTCCCACCATTACGATCCACACTCGCCCCCGTTCAGTGCGAGCCGCAATTACCACCCGTTCGTTTCTGGAAAAAAGCTCAGGAACATGCTGCAGCGCCCAGGTGTTGACCGGCCAGAGATAGCCTGGAATATACCGGATCGACTCGACGGCAAGATCACTCGGTGCATGCACGTGGTGGTAGTCAGGTGGCGATAGATAAAGATTTATAAAATACCCGCCGCGCACTGCGCTGGCGTCTTCCGCGCTACCCAGCAAACTCTCTATACTGTACGAGCGCCCCTTTACCTGCTCGAGTTCATTACCTTCAATACGATGCAGATCCCGTATGGCGCCATCCACCGGAGACACGATCCCTTCCCCGCTTGGGCGTAGCCCGGGGGCTAGATCACGCACAAAAAAATCCGCAATCGAACGGTACTGCTCCGCAGGCAGGGCGGCTTCATTGAGATCTGCCCTCACCAAGCCCGCGAACAGCCGCACCCCCCAACCACGCAGCGGCCGTGGAATCGGGATTCGGGCGAGTGCCCCGATAAAAGCACTGAGGTGATTCTTAGGAACAATATGTAAAAGCTCGTACACGGCCAACCTTAGTAACGAATCAGTGTAAGCAGTTTCTCTTCAAACTCCGCCTTGGGCAAAAACGCCTTCTCTAGCACCCCGGCAAACGGCACCGGGGTATCGAGTGCACCCACCCGCACCACCGGCGCATCGAGGGACTCAAAGCAGTGCTCAGTAATTTGCGCTGCCACCTCTGCTCCGATACCCCCGGTAAGTGTATCCTCATGCAACACCAGCACCCGTCCG
>JBILUF010000022.1:0-12797 GCA_044371155.1 Bdellovibrionota bacterium | reverse complement strand
ACTCCGTCCGTATATGGGCGGACAGGAGCGGATTGTGAAGGGATAGGATGCGGGCGGCCTTTTTGCCCGTGTCGGTTTCCCAAGTATGGAGCCGTCGGTCCTATTAGTTATCAATGAGTCGTCGGAAAACCCTTGATTGTGGGTGGGGGGGGTGGTTAACTTCGTGAGAGTGCCGATTACTTATCCCTGGGGGCGCAGTTGTGCTGCATAGTTTATCTTGGCTTCGACACGAGCGTTGTGAAGGCTTTTTTGTAGAGACCTGTTGATGTCGGTTGGTAGCGGCGTAAGAGCTTTGCTGGTTGTGGTGGTGAGTAGCGTACTAGCACTTGGTGTTGTTTGGCCTGGTGAGGTGGGGGCGCAAGGAGGTCCGTCACTCTCAGCATGTTGCTCCGCCAACCCCCCGGAAAACTGCCCTCGATTGCAAGCCGCTGATCCAAATGCGCCCAGCAGTTATTATTGTGACCTGCAAATGTGTCAGACAGGTCAGACTGGACTTGACTATGGGAACACCTGTGGCCCGGGTCGATGCATCCCCTGGTTTGGAACTGGCGGAGGGCATGTCTGCTGTCCCCCTGGTTTTGATTGTCCAGCGTGCAATCCGCCGCAGCAGTCGTGCGGACAGGACTGTTGTCATCAGGGGTATGAGTGCATCATTTACTATGATGAGTCCCTTCTCCCGGATTTTGAGCAGATTGTAGGTGAGGGGTGTTGTCCGAGCAATAGAGTTTGCCAAGCCTCAAACATTCCAGGTGGAAAACGATGCTGTGAGCAGGGGCAGATCTGTGGCGAGGGTGGCTGTATAGCATGTTCGCCCGAGCGTACATGCGGGAATGCTGCAAGTGGTAATTTGACCTGCTGTGCTGAGGGGAGCTTGTGCCTAAACGGCACCTGCGCTCCACCACCGACACCAGCTGCCACAGCCACCCCGACCGCAACCGCTACGGCAACAGCGACTACCACTGCCACTGCCACTGCTACTGCAACTGCCACTGCAACGGCCACCCCAACCTTAACACCCACAGCTACCCCAACAGCAACAGCTACGGCGACTGCTACCCCGACTGCTACCCCGACCGCTACTCCGACCGCTACCCCGACGGTGTCGTGTAATCAATGTAACTGTAGCTACACCTGCGTTGCTCCAAACAAGGGGGCATTGTGTGATTGTATCGGAAAAGCAGAGGGATCGATTTGTAAAATTGAGAGATGGCGGCAGGCAACGCCGTATCCTAATCCTTAGCAGAGCTGATAGCTGTTTGGTGCTCTGAGGGCTTGAGGGGAGTATGGCAGACTTAGGTGGGTGTACAGGTGATGTTGTGAAAGCTTTTTGTAAAGAGCTGTTGATGTCGGTTGGTAGCGGCGTAAGAGCTTTGCTGGTTGTGGTGGTGAGTAGCGTACTAGCACTTGGTGTTGTTTGGCCTAGTGAGGTGGGGGCGCAACCAATGGCGCCTTCAGCTTGCTGCGCGCCTGACGCCCCACGCTGCACGCCTGGCGAAAATCAGAATTGCTGCCCTGCGTTAGATTGTGTCAATCCTGACGGCACTCCCTGTGCAGGTGGTGATTACTATTGCGGACTGCAGATGTGTCAGACCGGTCAGACTGGCCTTGATTATGGGAACACCTGTCCCCCTGGTCGTCCATGCGTTCCTTGGACTGGAGGTGGCGGAGGGCATGTCTGCTGTCCTCCTGGTTTTGATTGTCCAGCGTGCAATGCGGAGGATTGGTGTGACAACGGTGATTGTTGCAACCCTCCCAATTACAAATGCGCCAATGTGTATAATCCAGGTCCGCCTGATGAAGCTCCGAATTCTGCATTCCTCGCTGGTAGAACTTGTTGCCCTATAGAGAGGACCTGTAACGATCCACTCGGCGGCAAACTCTGCTGTCCAGTCGGAACTATTTGCAGTGGGGGCGAATGTGTTGCATGCCCTTTAGGAGATCAATGTGGATTCGGTGATTCTGCCTCATGCTGTCAGGGGGCTACGAGTTGCACCAGGGCTCCGGGCACGCCTGTTGGCCAGAATGCAAATGTCTGTTGTCCAAATGACCGAGTTTGTGGAGATGGACCTCCCGAGCAGCGAAGCTGCTGTGCTGGCCCGGGTTTATGTCAAAATGGCGTTTGTGTGACACCCACTGCTACGGCGACCCCGACGGCTACAGCCACTGCAACCCCTACCTCAACCGCCACCGCTACGGCAACAGCAACAGCTACAGCTACTGCCACGGCGACGGCCACATCAACACCAACACCGACGGCTACCCCAACCCCTCCTGGCCCCCCAGAGTGCTGCGAACGTTGTGCGACCTGTGGTTGCGAGAAGGCAGGTGAGGAGATAGTGGCTGATTGCGGGGTCATCTGCGGGCAGTTAGTCACTACTGCAATTAGTCAATGCCCCGCACCGTATACCAAGCAGTGTGTAAGCTTTAGTGAGACACGGGATGGAGCCCAGGCAACATTTAGTTTCTGTTGCGATAAAGATGAGCTTGTCACGGGTTGTCGTCAAGGATCGGTAACAGGGGCCTGTGGTCTTACGACTCCTCCGAACCCCGACGGGTTATCATGCGATGGGATTGGATTTAGATGTGACTGCACAGGCATAGAGATAACCTGTGGTGCTGCGCCGACTCCGACGCCGACCCCTACTTCGACAGCCACACCGACACCAACTCCGAATCCCCCTGGACCTGGTCCCACTGCTACCCCCACAGCTGTGGTTGGTTCTGGGGTGCCGGAGGTGCGGCTTAGGTCCTAGTTCGTCAGGGCGTTGTGAGGGTGATTTCAATCCAACTGCCGGACGAACATAGTATTTGGTGTGGGGTAGGGATTGAGAGGGGGGAGTAGACAAGGGTGCGAGGAATGAAAGCTAGCGTATCTTTAAACCTTGTAGTGACTGGCATTATGATCTGCTCCCTGAGTGGATGCGGTGATTCAAATGTGCGCGAACAGAATGTCGCCGCGCCTGTTGCAAGAAAACTTCTCCCTGGCGAGGTTGCGCATGAGTTACGCGTTGGGATTGAGATTGGGCTCGATGCTGATGGGAAACCATCTTTTGAGAAGCTTAAGTTTGTCGAGCGGGACGGGGCTGAGGCCGAGTCTGAATTTCATCCGCGCTAATAATGCAACTGATTCATTTGTCACCTTGGTGGTATTGCGAGCATGGCTCTGCCGGGCGAGCAACAAGTTAGTAGACTAATATCAGCAAAATCGGCAGCAGCGGGGATTTTTGAAGAGAAGATTTTTTGCGTGGCCAATCCAGCACATTTTTTTGAAAAAAGTTGTGTTCGGACTACTAGTGGAGCTTTGCCGGAACCACGGTGGAATGAAAGTTGCGGCTCTCAAGGAGCAGAGGAGCCTTCGATAGTAAAGCCAGGAACGGAAGCAGTCGCTTGGGGAGGGTGTTCTACGAGAGACAATGTGGAAAGGATTCCCTCACACAACAATGGTAACACCTGATGCTGGCCGGGAGGTGGTGAGGTTTGGTGAGCGAAGTATTCGATATCTGAAACCTTAGGCGTTCAAGCTCGCTGCGATTAACCGCGGAATACTCCGTTACGGCGTTGCTCGGAATGTGTTCCACTGATGGACTGTGCGGTGGATGCCTCGGGGAGCCTTTGACCTTGAGACGTTGGCTCCTGGTATGTGCCCTCAATATGGGTTCTAGGGCCCCTTGTGGCGGGCGAGGAGCCACGGCGGATCCAGCGGTGGGCCGATTTCCCCTTCGGCCTGTGCAGCTTCAGGAGGGTGGGAGATGCCAATGATATTAGGTGGTTGCAGATCGTGGAGATGGTGCTGTGGGCCAGAGAATATTTTTTTCGTCTAGATGATACGTCCCGTTTGAATTTCCCAATAACTCGATCAGGTAGTGGACGATCAGTGCGGAGCTCCGAGTCGGAATTAGGTGGAATGGTGGAACGCTCTGGTGGTTTTTGCAGATGAGGGGAAAGTCCTCACATTTGCCATAGGGGTTTATTATTCATGAGGTTTATTTATGCGTACATCAGTAGGTCTAGGGTTAGCCCTTTCTTTCGTAGTCACTCTTTCGGCAGTCACTACACATGCGCAGGTGAAGACTCCGCCATGTATAGGTAATCTTATTAATGCTCCGGGCGAGCGTGCCCCCGTGGTTAATTCCCATGACCTAACTTCACTTCTGAATGTGTTTGGCGCACAGATAACGAAAAAAAGCCCGCCGCTAGTAAGCGCCGCCGATCTGAATAACGATGGAGTCGTGGACAGCGCCGACCTTGGGATATTGCTTTCATCGACTGGAGTTTGCCCTCTTGATCGATGCCCAGGTGACTTTAGTAGAGATGGAGCTATCAACTCAGTTGATCTAGGGGTCGTCCTCTCGGGGCTCTCGCAGGATGGCCAGACCTTTGTATACGGAGATTCCAAGATGGATGGGACTCAGGCATTGGCGCTGGTCATCGCGAACTGGGGGCGTTCATGCTCAAAGCTTGATGGCAAGGTAGCCTCTACCTCACCTCTGGCCCAGAAACTAGCGAAGGCTAAGCGATAGGTCGTGATAGGTCTGCACCAGTGGCACTGCCACTGGTGCCATCTTCCTCCAAGCCTGGTGCTCCTCCAAGCCTGGTGCGCCCCAACATTTTCCTCCCCCTAGTCTGGTCCGTGCCAACAATCGAGACTGAGTTCTGACTTTGAGCTTAGGAGGAGTATTCCGCTGTGTTTCAGACTAGTTTGTGATGATTTCGGACGGGCTTGCTCACAGTCTTGATTGATCGAGTGATAGTTTTGTGCCGTTGGGGAGTCTTTTAAGCATGCTCCGCCGCATCACGGGGGCTGTGATTGGATGTTGGAGTGGAAAAAGAGGTAGCCTGCTGCGCTGGTCAGGTCACTAGCCAGTTAACGGTCACTGGCGGAGCGGGCTGGTACGCTCCAGGAGGCCACTCGACGGAGAAGTCCCCTTGTTTCCACGCCTCGTAGCACTCGCGGCAGCGTTGGCAAAATTCTCGAAAGGCTGCAATCAGCGCTATTCGCTCTGTGCGATCCACGCAATATACAAAGATACGCCGTGAAAGGGGTGGCTCATACAACTCGATATCTAGGGGCTGCCGTGCAAGGCGCTGCGCTCCCATAGTCTTCCAGCCGTTTTTAGCACGCTTCGTTCGCGCCTCTTCCTCAGAATCTCGTAGCTGCTGGAGGATTTCCTCATTCATCGCTTTGATTCCCTCAGGTGTTGTCACCCCAAAGCGAGCCATCCAGCGGTTGGGATAAAAGGTAAGCTCATGGGACTCCACTGACTTTTCCCGCATCCACCGTGTTAACGCTCGGTCCTGCTGCTCGGTCACTGAACGGTTCGGGAGCTTCATGATCATCGGTGCTTGAATCCATGGACAGCTCTCTGTCACCGATGCATCGAGGGTGGCAGGGGCAGCCATAAACGCACTGAATGATGACACCCCTGGATACCGCTCAATCGAATCGACAAGGTTTGCCCGGGCGGGGTTAGCAAAGGCGTAGGCAATGCGGCGCTGTATGGAGGTTATATCCTTGCATGGCACCACTGAGGTGCCGTTAGGTCGCCACAGATTAAGATATCTCCTGCCGGTAAGTCGTTTAATCGCCTCAGTAAGCTGCTTTTGGACTTCCCCATAGAACCGCCTGCATTGGTCCTTATCCAGCGCCTCTACCAGGATATGGGGGTGGTTAGCCATAAAGACTAGCGCTATCAGCACTACCTTCTCATCTCGCTGCACGCGCGCGATAATCCCTTTGATTATCTGCTGCATATAGGCGGTGGCCACAAAGGGTAGTCCACGCGTGGTGCGCATGCAGATCTCGTATATTCCTCCGGATAGAATCTTTCTTGGCGGTCTCATCACCTACATGATCGGGGTTTTTGAGCATTTGTTGCCTAAATTCAGAAAAAAAGTTGGGGCGCACCAGGCGTGGGGGCACCAGGCGTGGGGGCACCAGGCGTGGGGCTGGTGGGGCCAAAAGTTGGGACGGACCAGGCGGCCTTGAAAGGCACCGCGATGCTCTGCAATAAGAAAGCGTGTGATTATTGGTGGTGGCAGGTATGTTGAGACCCGTAGAGATTTTGGGAATATTTTTGCTCCTGGGCGGGGGGGCATTGGCCCATGCGGATGAGAGTGCCTCATGGGAAGATAGTAGCTCCCTGCTAGCTGCTCCCCGTCAGTGGGTGAGCACCTTTGGGTACGGCAGTCCTGAGGACGCGATGGGGCTCCCCTTGGCGATAGCATCCGTTACCCGGGCCGAGCTGGATAAGAGCGAGTATCAGAACCTTCAGCAAAGTATCCGCTCTACCCCGTCAGTGGGTGGAGCCAATGCTGAGGGGATCCCCTCGTGGTGGAATCCTGGTGTTTCGCTACGAGGACTTGGTGGGCCCCGTGTTGCGCTGCTATCTCAGGGGGTGGCGCTGGCTCCAAGAGATCTAGAGGTCGGAGATGGAGCAAACCTAAGTCTATATGATCCTTTCAGCGTGGAGCGCATCGAGATCTCGCGTGGATCTCAAGCGGTGCAGTTTGGCGGATCAGCGCTTGGCGGAGTAATCAATGTGGTGCCCCGCGCCCCTAAACAACGTGATCTTTTTGGAGTGTCCGTAAATGGACGCAGCGCTTTTGATGGCGCAGTAAATGCCATGCGCCATTCGGGGCTTATCGATCTTGGCGGCCAGGATGTTGCATTGATTGCCGGGGGAAGCTCGGTTGGTTCTGAGCGCCCTGTGACTCCTGGTGAGAGTGATACCGTCACCGACGGCAATTATCGCTCAGCATCGGGTTGGTTTAACTCCAGGGCTCAACTAGGCGATAGCGCCATGCTGCGGGTGCGGGGCGAGCTCAATAACAACTCCGACATAACTTTGCTTAGTCGTCCACCGGATTCCTCTTCAGAGCAGGCCGTAGGCGGCGGTGCGGAGGTACAAGCGCCGCAGTACAGACGCTCGTTACTGAGCGCGGAGCTGTCGGGTAATAATGATGGTGCACTTATTGATTCATATCGGAGCACCATATCTTGGCAACAAGCAGCGCGGAACACTGATACTGTTCTGTTTCCCAGCCCGCTAGAGCCTATTAGCGCCGATGATACCGTGAACACTTTGCTGTGGAATACGGTGGCCGTGCGCCAATTAGGCCGCAGTCGGCTATCAGCCGGATATGAGCTGGGAGTTGTGGGGAGCACGCTTGAGGATGAAGCAGAAAGCAAGAGCAGTCTTACCACCGCTAGACTGGATGCAACTCAGAATAGCTCAGCGCTTTTCGCTGAGGCGTTCATCCCAGTCAGCAACTTTGAGCTCCGCCCCGGTATGAGACTTGAATATCTGTCTAGCCACGACAGGTATGGTGATTTCACCGCAAATGATATCGGAACAAGCGCCACGATGGCCGCTCTGTATCGTTGGACGGAGGAGCGCGCCCTTTACCTCACGACATCCTCTGCATATCGCAACCCGACCTTGAGTGAACGGTTCTATGCTGGCCGGATTATCGGTGCGGCTGATCCTGGAATACTGCGTGGCGACTCTGGAATCAGTGGCGAGCGAGGCAATTCCATCGAGGCCGGCCTCAAAGAGACCACCGCGTATCACAGTATGCGGCTCGCTGGCTTTTATAGCAGGATTAATAATTACATCGGCATTGACTCCCAGAGTGGTGATGAAGAGGGGGTAGTACGCGAACTACAGTATCGGAATTTCACCGCTGTGTCGGTGCGCGGGGTTGAGGCCGAGGCTTCATATCAAGTGCTTGATGAGGTGCAGCTCTTTGGCAATATCGCCCAGAGCTGGAGCAGCTCAGCAGAGCGCATGGACCTGCCTGCTCTGATAGCTAATTATGGGCTGCGGTATCAACAGGACCTTTGCGACTGCACCTCGCTGAAGCAATTTACTGGAACCATCTACGCTCGGAGTGTTGGAAGTTCCACCGACCGCACCAGTGCTGTGATAGTGGAACGATTCCCCAGCGGAGAGTCCTTTTCGACCTTGAATTTTGAGGGTGCCCTAGAGTTTGCACCGCTCCCGGTGGGAGACCTCACCCTACTCTTTGGGGCGCGCAACCTTGCTAATACCCGCTACCGTGAGCCGTTCTATAATCAGCTGCAACCAGGGCTTACTGGCTATGTGGCGCTTACGCTGGCCTATTAACGCACCGACGACTGCTAGTGGTTTTAAAAATGGGCTCCGTTCGGCTAAGCTCACGGCCGAAGCCTGCCCATTTTTGAATCGCTCCAAACTCGAATGGGGACCTTAAAACCCCAATACTCGGCGTTGCTCCAGCGCTTTGCACTCAGTGCGCCATCCCTGGCGCGGCTAGGAGTAATTTTTCGAAGCCACCACCGGTGATTTTTATGAGGCATTCCGGCATGTTGCAACTCAAACTTAATTTATGGTGCGGATTGCCCCGGACCCTTAAGTAATGTAAATCCTAATAATCGTTGATGTAATCTAAATGCTTTGTAGTTCTGCCCCCCAGACGGGGTGCAAAGGGCAGACTTTGATTCGAGGAAGGCCAAGGACGGCAATGCTTATTCTTACGCGCAAACCTGGGGAGAGTATCTACATCGGTGACGGCATAAAGGTCGTTATCGTTGAGATTAAGGGGAATCAGATAAGACTGGGTATTGATGCCCCATCGGATGTTCGAATATACCGAGAGGAGATCTATCTGCAAATTCTTGAGGAGAACAAGAAAGCAGCGGAGAGCTCCTCGGCCGCGACAGAGACAGGGCTTGAGGGCCTGACTGGCGGATGGGCTAAGGGGGCAGGTGGCAAGCCGGCTAGTTCTGGAGCGGCTACGCTGTTTGGTTCTGCGGCAAAGCCGAAGATTGCCCCGAAAGGATCCGGTGCGGCAGGAAAGAATAAGGATGGAGAGGGTTAGTAGGGCTGATAATGACTGAGGGTGGCAAAAAAGAAACCGAGCAGATAGTCGTGCAGAGCTCGCGCTTTGGCGATATTACCGTTGCTGCCGACTCAGTGATTCATTTCCCAGCAGGGCTAATCGGCTTCCCCGAGCGCAAGAACTTTGTAATGTTCGACCACAAGCCTCCTTTTGCTTGGTTGCATTCAACCGAGGATCCGAGTCTAGCGTTTGTGGTGATGGATGGCTCTCAATTCACTGATGCCTATGAATTTAAACCTCCCTTCAATGACAAGGAGGTTGGCATTACGAGTGATGGTGAGTTTGCCATTCTGATCGTTGTAACAGTACGGGCCGATCCGAAGTTAACGACAGCTAACTTAAAGGCGCCGCTCTTTGTGAATACCCAAAACCGCCGCGGTGCGCAGGTGATCCACGATGATCCAAAGTTTCCGACTCGCTATCCTCTGTGGGTTGAGGCGGATGCTGCCTCCGAGACGGGCCAGGATGCAAAAAAAGCTCAAGAGACCAAATAACTCCCAAGAGTTCTGCCTTATCCCGAGATAAGCAATCGCCCAGTGCCGTGAGGCCAAAGGATCAAGTGCGTTCAGCGCAAATCGCGATTTTGGTGCTGATGCCAGCCGCTCGCTCTGGTTCGCTAAGGATCCCTCAGACGAGCCGAGATGCCACTAGGTTACAGGAGGAACGCCGTAAAATTACTCGTATACCTGGCGCTCTGACTCAAACTGCTTACGGGTGCCCTCAATGATCTCAGCGATAGTCACGTCCAATCCTTGCTCAGGAAATCCTACATAGAGAGCCAGCGATTTAAGGTGTGGAGTGGGATCCGGGTACCCCTCGGGGGATCCGATCTTGGCACCGTGCGCAAACAGATCTGCAAGCTGCACAACAGCGCTTTTTTCATCTATCGGGAGCTCTGGCTTCGCACTCCCAACCGGATCTCGGTAGTGCAGAATCACCTGGCAGGTCTCAGGGGAGAAGTTCCATTTCTTCGCTACGAGCGCGCCAATCAGTGGATGAGCAAAACCAAACACCCGCTGCTCAGCCTCGGCATAGCTCAGCTGTTCGTTTTTTATCTTACTCATCACCGTCTGATAGTCTTTCGAAGCTTCCGGACGCGAGAGCAAGACTATTTGACCAAGTGAATGTAACAATCCAAGCAGAAAGATCTCTTCTACATATCCTTTCTTTAGACGCTTGGCGATCTGGGTGGCGCACATCGCTGTTGCCATAGAATTCTCCCACACGAGCTGTTCAAGCGGGGAGAATTTTCGATTCATCTGACGCAGCGCCGCAGCCACAATGATTCCCTTGAGCGCCTTAAAACCAATAATCATTATGGCTTGGTTTAAGGTTGTGATCTCACGCTGGCGCGAAAACATTGCAGAGTTTGCGATCTTGAGCACACGGGCTGCCAGCGCCGTGTCGGTGGAGAGAAGCTCAGTGAGCTCAGAAGCTGTGGTGTCTGGATTCTCTACCATTGAGATAGCGCGGGAGGCTACATGTGGCATCGGCGGGAGATCCCCAACCCACGCGACTATCTCGCGCCAATCTTTCCCCTCGGCTAGGCGACCTTTAAATTCCTCAGGTGCATTAGTAGGTGTGCTCATCTCGATTCCCTGAACCCAGAAAAAGGGCGTTCATTCCCCCGGCCCCGAGGGCTATCCTAGCGATTTTCAGTCCACCCCGGTACTGGTAGAATCGACCAAATTGCCCAGAATCGTTAAGGAAAAAGGATGGAGTGCAATAAAAACGGTTAATGCGTTTGACCATTTAGCTCCAGCGCAAATGTTCCGATATCCATCTTGGGAGAGGGAAAGGCTCTACCTAAAACTCATCTAGTTTAAGAGACGGTACATAGGGGAAGATTATGAGCGCAGATTATCCAACTGAAATTGTAGGGGAACGCGGTTTAATCAAGATTACTTCTGATCTTGATTCCGAGCAGTCCGGCGAGTCGCTCCGTAAGGCGTTTAATCAGGTATTTGACCAAGGAAAGAGAACCGTGGTGCTCGATCTGAGTGATGTCCAGATCATCAACAGCTACGGCATCGGAAAGGTTCTGATGTGTTATAAGCGGCTCAAGGCAGAGAATGGGGTACTGATGGTAAAACCCCTGCAGGGTTTCGTCAAAGAGACCTTTGAGCTCCTTATGCTCGATAAGCTCCTTCCTGTAGACGACAAGTAATCGTCGCGTCGGAAGATACCTGGTCAATTTTTTCCTCTTCTGGATGGGAGAAACGGATGCTTACGGCCGTGCCCAACACATCATTCTCTGCGCTCGTTGCAGACTCGGATGCCAGCTCACGGCTGGCAATCCAGGAGCTGTGCGCAGAGATAGGATGGCACTGTGAGTGCATAGACGAGCCCTCTGGGCTTGTGTCAGCAGCTGCTCAGCGCACCTACGATGTAGTGATTGCAGAGCTACCCGCGGGGCATTTTGCCGCAGAGGAGCTTGTATGGCGGCTAAGGCTTTCGAATCCACATCAGGCGTTGATTGTGGTGTCTCCGGATGGTTCGAGCTCAAAGATACCCGCGCCTTTGCTTGATGCATCGGTCGGGGTGATACCTCGGGCCGTTTCCAGGGAGGTCCTCGAATCCTCAATCTCCAAGGTAGTGCAGGCGGTGAAGGACAAGCACCGCACCGCAACTATGTATCGCTTTGCCTCGGCCGAACGTGCCGTGTTCGAGTTTGAGACTGGCGAGCTCGCCAAAATTCATCCGTCTCTGGTTATAGCAGAGCGACTCGAACGTTCAGGCTGGATCGATGAGCAGACCCGTAAACGAGTGGAGGTGGCATTTCAGGAGGCTCTCGCTAATGCCTGTGACCATGGCAACCTGGAGCTCGATTCAGCCTGGAAAGAGGAGATCGCCGAGGATGGACTTGATCGCTACTCAGTGGTGCGCACTGAAAGGCTCGGCCGAAAAGAGTTTAGCTCTCGTAGAGTGGTTGTTACCACCGAGTTTACCGGCGATCGGCTCGAGGTTCGTATTCGGGATGAAGGGCGGGGATTTACTCCTAAGCCTCCAGAGGTGAACTACGCCGCGCTGCCCGTGTGTTCGGGGCGTGGCCTGACCCTTATTTATCAGACCATGGATCGGACCTGGTTCGAACGAGGCGGCCGAGAGGTGGTGATGGTCAAGAGGATTCAACCAAAACATCAAACCAAGGAGCGGTGAGATGGCGCTAAAGTTTAGGCTGCGAGGGCTCGCAGAGACATTCATTGAAGGGATCACCTGCCCAGAGTGTGGGGTGAGTGGGAACGATGACGTGCAATTTGCTACTGACCACACCCGGGTCACCTTTGAGGGGATTATCGTGGTAGTCCAGTGCAAGGGGTGCAAAGAGATATTCGTGCCCCGTGAGCAGCGGCTGGGAGTTTTAAGCCCAAAAGACCTCCGTGATGCCGTCGTTAAGGACTCCCGTGACACCGGAGAGCCGGTGTTGGAATCAGTTACCGCAGTAAAGCTCGCTGTAGAGAAGATGAACGCGCAACGAAAAGGGGACCTGCACTAACCGTGGAGTGGCCGCGACTGAGTCCCAGCACTTTTAGACCCGCAATGTAAAGACTAAAATCCAGCCACTACTTCGTGAGCTGCTCAACAGTCATGTTGTACTTCTTGAGGGTGCCCTCAAGGCCGAGCTTGTCGATGGTGCGGATAACGCGGGTCGATAGCTTAACCCGAACGAATCGCTTCAGTGATGCCACCCAGATACGCTTACTTTGAAGGTTTGAGTCAAAGGTGTGCTTGGTCTTGTTGTTTGCATGACTCACACGATGCCCGTACTGCTTGGTTTTACCGGAGATCGAACATTTACGAGCCATAGGACACCTAAACTGTTTAATTTTAAAGCTGTTTTAAACTAATATAGACCAGCGCCTCTAAGCGCCGCCGAAGTATCCCCCAGAGGCCTAGGAAAATCAAGGCCAGCCCAA
>JBILUF010000294.1:0-3862 GCA_044371155.1 Bdellovibrionota bacterium | reverse complement strand
CGCCGCCCATGAGCAGAGGGTGCGAAGCCATGCAGTTTCAAGCTCGATTGTCGCAGCTACTCCTGCCGCAGTCGCTTACGCCGAGACTCCTTCGTATACGGCAGTGGCCCAATCGGGAGTTTCTCACGCAGCGGTTACGCAGCAAAGTAATGGGGGAGTTCGTGTGGCGATGCATGCGCAGCAAGCGGGTACAAATAGCGCACTGAATCTGGAGCCACATCTCGCGAGTGGTGCAACAGTTGCAGCAATGTCTGAGACAGGGCGCATTAGAGCTGCTGCCTTGGAGAGATCGGCAGCGCCAAACACCGGTTTTATTCTTAACACTACAATAGCTCAGACGGTTTCAGAGCGGCCTATAGTTGCTGCGGCGTCAGGCAATCTGCGCGAGGGGGTGGTGTTAAGTGTGCCTCAGCCATCGCGAGAGGCAGATAGGCGTGCTGAGGATCTGCTGTCGAATGTGCTAGCCACACCAAATACACGGGTGGTGGCTGGAAAGAATGCGACACTAGCTACCTCTTCGGCGCAGACCCAAGCCACGGCAGTATCAGTAGCCTCGAATGGTGCAGTGCATCCCTCGGTAGCACAGAGAACTCAGCTGCTAGGTGACACCGTGCGGGATCGAGCCGCAGAGCAGGCAGCGACCCCTGGCTCAGAGAGCCGAAACGATGCACGCAGGAGGGCGGCATCGCTGCGACTAAAGGAGCGGCTCAAGCGGCGGGCTGCTATTGACGCACTAAAGAGGGCCGCGATGGAGGAGCGACTGGCGCGGCTGCGGGCACTTCGACTAGAACAGCTGCAAACAGACCAGTTGCTTCTTGTGAATGAAGTAGCGGAAGGGGATGCGGGGCAAGCTGCTCCAACACCGCCTGATACGGAGGCAGCAAAAGGCACGGATCGCACAGCGCCAGCGGGCGTACGGACAACTCGTGCGGCGCGGTATCGCAAAGCGATATCAAACCGCGCTAAAGTGCCTGTTGGTGGGGCCTAAAGTCTTTAAGCAAGGGCTGGTGCTACTCACGCACGCAAGATCAGATATGCTCGATAGAGGTGCCTCTTCAGACCTTAGGGCTCCTATGCCCAACAACGATAAGATGCTTATCTTATGCCGAGAAGGCCTGGAGCGCTTTCTCAAGATCGTCTGGGCTCACTAGGTAGGAGCGACTTCCCTGCGCTGATTCGCGTTTAAATGCGTTTAGTCCTGCTTGATTGCAGATGGCCTTAATGTCGGCCCCTGACCTTCCTGCAGTGCGCTCAGCGAGAGCGGGCAGGCTTACAGGCCGTGCTAGCTTTAGCTTTGAGAGATGCAGCGAAAACATCTTGGCCCGCGCTTCAGCATTGGGTAATGGCACCTCGATGACCCGATTTAATCGCCCGCCGCGCTTTAGGGCTGGGTCGACAAGCTCGGCGCGATTAGTGGCGGCGATAACGTAGATTCCGGGGCGCTTAATCACTCCATCAATTAGCTGCAGAAGGTGATTGAGGAGAGAGTCAGCATGCTGCGCGTTACCTTCAGAGCGATTTTTTGCCAGGGAGTCAATTTCGTCGATGAACAGCACAGCCGGCGCATGGGCCTGGGCAGACTCAAATAGTCGGGTGAGATTTTTCTCTGAATCGCCGACCATTTTTGACACAATTTCATCAGTCTTAAGGATAAAGAATGAGAGCCCCGCTTCGTTTGCAATAACCTTCGCCAGGGTAGTTTTTCCGGTGCCCGGAGGGCCGTTTAAAAGAATTCCCTTTGGGAGGTCGATGCCGTATTCCTTGGCGGCCTCGGGGGTTTTAAGAAGCTCCACTACCGATTGGAGCTCTTCGCGTAGCTCGGTGTCGATGATGAGGTCATTCCACGAGAGTTTCTCGACATCATTATTAACTGGCTCAGGTGCGTAGTCGCTATCGACTCCTTTTTCGACTACCTCAAATTCGGAGAGCGCTAGTTCAAAATCATCGCTCGAGATGATGAGTGGGTCTTTGCCTTTACGCCCTTTTGAGCGGCGCAGCGCATGTAGACCAGCCTGATTGCAGATCTCTTTGATGTCAGCCGAGGAGTTGCCATCAGTAGCCTCGACCAGTGCATCGATATCGATATCCGATGCCACCGAGAGATCTCTCATGTAGCGCTTAAATAGCGCGTGCCGTGCCTCGGTATCAGGTAGCGGAATGGTGATGACCCGGTTAAGCCTACCAGCCCGTTTAAGTGCTTCATCTACCAGCTCAGCGCGGTTGGTAGCGCCAATGATATAGATACCCTCACTGCTTATTACCCCGTCAATAAGCTGGAGGAGGTGATTTAAAAGGGTGTCGCCATGGGTGGTGCTTTGGTCGCCGCGTTTTTTCCCGAGCGCATCGATCTCATCAATAAAGATTACCGCTGGGGCATGCTTCTGAGCAGTTTCAAACAGCTTTGACAGATTACGCTCGGACTCACCAACATACTTTGAAACGATCTCATCCTGCCGCAGGGCAAAAAAGGAGAGCCCTGCAGTATTCGCTACAACTTTGGCGATGGTGGTCTTACCGGTTCCGGGGGGGCCCTCGAATAGAATGCCTTTGGGCACGGATATGCCAAACTGTTTGGCTGCTTTGGGGTCTTGTAGCAGCTCGATGACTGTATTGAGCTCATCTTTTAGGGACTGCGCCACCACAACATCATCCCAACTTAACTTCTCGACTTTGCCCGTTGCATCCTTAGGGGAAAAAGAGCTGGTCTCGGCGGGGCGGGCAGCAGCAGTCTCGCGGGCTATCAGAGAGTCCACCCCGAGGTGTTGCCCCTGCTTAATTGCAAAAAGGGTGAGGATCGATGGAGCGAGATGGAGAGCTAGGAGCTCAAGGTGCTCATACTCTCCGTGTCGAAGTGCGCTCAGTAGCCGCGCCAGAATAAGTAGAGCAATTACACATGAAGCAAGAATAAGAAGAAGATTGTAGGACTTGACCCGCGGTGGATCGTACCAAAGGGTGGAGCTATAGCCGTAAAAGACAAACGGCAGGATGTTGACCAGCAGCAACGTGTGAAGATTTAGATCTAGGGCATAGAGCCACTCCATACTAGTTAGAGTGCCATAGGAGAGCCAAAGTTGTATAGGGAGAGCCTTAAAACGGAGCTCGTATGGGCAGGCGAATAACTATTCCGGGGTCATATATGCTGCGGCAAGAAATATATCCTGGCTACTTTGCGCCCGTTGGACTTGCCACCGGAGTGCTGGCAGCGAAAGAGAAGCCAAGATCGAGGGTGCTTTTATCGAGCCCATCAAGGGGGACGGAGATAGTTTTTTTCTCTCCTGATGCGTCGATCGCGTCTAGCTCCATCACTGGTTTTTGCACACCGTTCTCATCTGTCTTTACACTTATTCGAGGGGAGAAGTTTAGAGTTGGTTGATTGGGATTCTGATTAGGTTGAGCTCCGCTAGGGCTGTCACCGGCAGTTCCTTGCTGCGAGGAGTCGCCTGAGCTTTTGCAGCCACTAAGTATAAGAAAGGCCAAGAGAAGGGTGACTACTCGAGAGTGGAACATACGCGCTTCCTAAAATTGGTAGGGTCTTTAAACGGTAACAGATGAGACGGGTTGTTTCAAATGAAAGTGGTTTTGGCTGTAAGCGAAGCTCTTTACAGGCCTTGTTGTTGCCCGCGGATGTAAAGTGTAGAAATCTGGACTTGATGTTTCGGACAGTGTCAGATGAAGTTGGAGTCAGGTTTCTACAGTCTGCCCAGGGATGGGCAGAGCGCCGAGGAGCATTTATGCGACGAAGGCGGCAGTCGGCGAGCCTTAGGTCTTTTATGGGCCCCAAGGCGAGCATCGACTGCCTTGAGCGAGGCCAGGATGGCCAAAGCGAGAGAAGATAAAATCGGAACTCAGGATGGAGAATTCA
>JBILUF010000021.1:0-12843 GCA_044371155.1 Bdellovibrionota bacterium | reverse complement strand
GAGCTCTTGGCGTAGCCAAGGCGAGCAGCAGGAGACAAATAAACCCTAAGCGCCGAGTAGGTGAGATTTTAGAGTCATTAGCGAGCTGAGCTCTGTTTTGTAGCGCTTGATGTTTTTGAAGAGGTGTAGGAGCTTAAAAAATTACTCACGCAGACATATTCTAATATCTCACAACGTTTAGATACCCCCTATTCTTTGGCTGGGTTTATTATCTTCTACGGCTCGACTTGGCTACGCCAAGATCTCGCTCGCCCAGCAGCTCATGATTTTTTATCAAAAATCATTCGCGCTGGGTACCCAGCCTCATTCATTTTTGACAAGAAATGAATGAGAATAGCGGGGCTAGCGAGCTCTTGGCGTAGCCAAGGCGAGCAGCAGGAGACAAATAAACCCTAAGCGCCGAGTAGATGAAATTTTAGAGCCATTAGCGAGCTGAGCTCTGTTTGTAGCGCTTTATGTTTTTGAAGAGGTGTAGGAGCTTAAAAAATTACTTACGCAGATATATTCTAATATCTCACAACGTTTAGATACCCCTTATTTCTCGGCTGGGTTTATTATCTTCTACGGCTCGCCTTGGCTACGCCAAGATCTCGCTCGCCCTGCAGCTCATGATTTTTTATCAAAAATCATTCGCGCAGGGTTTATTATCTTCTACGGCTCGCCTTGGCTACGCCAAGATCTCGCTCGCCCTGCAGCTCATGATTTTTTATCAAAAATCATTCGCGCAGGGTTTATTGCGCGGTACACTGAGCAGGTGCCAGGAGGTCTCGGATGAGAGTAGCAGGTGTTGATGAAGCCGGTCGTGGGCCCTTGGCGGGACCGGTGGTGGCGGCTGCCGTGGTGTTTAGCGAAGGGTACCACAACGAAAAAATCAAAGATTCCAAGCAACTTTCGGCTCAAAGACGCGAAAAGGTTGTAGGAGAAATCAAACGTGATGCCCTGGCCTGGTCGGTGGTAGCAGTAGGACAGGAGCGCATCCGGGAGCTTAACATCCTGCAGGCTACTCGGCTGGCGATGCGCCTTGCTATAGAGCGAATAGAGGCAGATCTTGTTTTGGTCGATGGCAACGTCTCGATAGATATCCAGTATCCGCAGCGCACGGTGGTGGGAGGAGATAGATTGCATGTGCAGATCTCAGCGGCTTCGATTCTAGCCAAAACCTATCGGGATAGTTTGATGCAGGTCCTTGATAGGAGATATCCCGGCTATGCGCTGGGAGCCCACATGGGATACGGCACCGCCGCGCATCGTGAGGCAATTGTGCGGATTGGCCCATCTCGGATTCATCGCATCACTTTTGCTGGAGTGCGAGGTATCCCGCCGGGTGGCACCGGTGCACTGCAGACAGTTTGATTCATTCCTCCTACAACTTCAGGTGATTTATCGACACCTCACGCGTGGCGATGTATGTGGCGCTTTGCAAGCCGCACGATGATTTATAATCAACGGGATTTAGTATGCAGAGGAGGACTCCGCTTCGGATGAGGGTAGCAGCACGATGGAGAAGAAAACTCCCCGCGTTCGTGCGAGTGCGGCGTATCGCGCTGCGACGATGGTGCTCTCTGGGCGCTCGGGGAGAGCGGGCCGCCATCCAGTATTTAGAAAACCAGTTTTTCCATGTCTGGCAGACCAATGTGTGGATCAACGGAGGCGAGATAGACATCATCGCATCCACGAAGCGAGAGCTTGTATTTGTCGAGGTCAAGACCCGCTCAGAGGCCGTGGTCGGGAGATTCTCAGGGGTGGAGGCGGTGGATGATGCAAAGTTGGCGCAGATCTTTAAACTAGCCGCACGATACCAGAGGAACCACCGCGGACTACTAAAACAGCGTCGGATAAAGTCGGTGCGCTGTGATGTGATAGAGGTGGTAAAGGGAGCTGGCCCGTTTAGCTTTCGAGTGAATAGGCATCTTGAGCGGGTGGTAGTGGGGGCAGCGGAGGTGGGCTGAGTAGCTTACGTTTTGTTAGCGGCTTATTATTTGATACTATTTCGGAAGTTTGACACCGGTTAGAGAACTCCCAAAAGGTGTGTATGCCGAATTCATCCCCTAATCAGGGCCCCAATAGACCTGCATTTAAGAACCAAGATCCTGTGCAAGGTAACCACTCCCCCACCCCTTTGCACCAGGGCGAAATTTTGTCACCGATGCAGGATGCCCCCATCGGCCTCGCTAAGGACGCACCGATCGCGGCAGTTATCCCGACAGCTGATGAGATCGCTCAGTATGGTGCGCAGGCCACCGCATTTTTGGACACACAGAGGATCTCCCTCTCGGAGCTTAAGATAGCGCTGCGCTCGGCGTGGGAGCTGCGTGATCGGCTAGAGGGGCGTAGCTCTGGGGGGGCGCTTTCTACTATTGAGACTCGTGTGGGATGGGCAGCGCAGGCCTGCGAAAATCAGTTCGCGTTGACCAAAGAGATTCAGGGACTCTATGCCAGTGAACCAAAGAGGGTAGTTCGCACCATTGTGGCTGATTTTATTCAGCGGCTTGATGCTCGTGGTGTAGTCATCTCAGCCCCTCATGCAGCTTCATTAGTAACTGCCGCCCTTGAGCAGACCCGCCTAATGGTGGTGTTTGCTGGGCGCGCTCTAAGAAGTGAGGACCATGCGCAAAGTGCGATTGCGGGGATTCAAGAGCGCTCCTTTGTCGGTAAAAGCTCCGCTGTTGGTCCTAGTGAAAAAACCGGTGATGCAAGGCAGGCCGCATTTGAGCAGCGTCAGGCCGAAAAAGCGGCAGCGAGCGCAGCAAAGCGTTCCGCATTAAAGACAGGCGGAGCTATTCCAGTCAGTGGCGCAGCGCCCAAGACAAATCACGATGATGAAAAGACCGCCCTTGTGGCTGCAACTGCAGCGCAGCATCGAGCGCAGTTTGATACCGCACGCCCCACCGAGGAGCAGCGGGCAACGCTTAAACTTCGGGAGCTAAAAGAGCTTTCGAAGCTGTTGGCTGCGCGCGTAAAAGGTGGCGAGTCCGGCGCTAGTCCCGATGAAATTGAGAAGACTCGGATTGAGGCAGTTAATAACTTCGCCCATCGGATGAAGGATTGGCTTGCCCTTGAGGTGCAGCTAGGAAGTGCTCTAGGGCTAGAGCGACTTTCGCTAGATGAGTTTCCTTTTTGTGTAGCCTCTCTAGGGAGGCGCCACGAGGGGGTCCAGCGGATGCAGGCAGAGCTAAAAGAGCTACAGCGAAGTAACACTGAGGTGCTTACCCGTATCGGGAAGGCCGTGCTAGCGCTCTCGACCCAGGAGCAGCAGGCATTCTCCCCAGGTGAAATTGAGCGGCTGCGTAGTCTCGTCACACCAGAGGAGCCTCGGGAGATCTACGGAATAGCGACGGATTAGCCTGGACGGTTCATGAAGATGAAACGTCCAGGCTTTTAAGTGCACGGATGCACTTACAAATCCGGAGCTCTTGGACGGATTTGGTTCAGACGTTTTGTAGGGGAGCATTGGGGCCCCAGACAAAACGTATGAACGGAGAAGACCGGTCAAGAGAACCGGTTTTCGACCATATTTCACGGCGAGCAAAGCGAGCCTCGTGAAATATTTGGGTTAGACGAGAGCGCCCGTCGTTCATGCTCCGTCTAGGTCTGGTCCTGCTAGGTCTGGTCCTGCTGTGGGGCTGGCGGGAGGCTATGTGACCTTTGGCCTTGCTTGCCAATCTTGGGGCGCGGGGTGCCGGTGATTAACCGGAAGAGCTCCTTTCTGCCATGGCAGAGAATCGAATGGGTGGCTTGGATCGTGATTCCAAATTGCTCTGCGATACGCTCGATTGCGATCTCCTGAAGATAGTACGCCTCAATCGCCTGGCGCTGTCTTATCGGGAGTTTTGCGAGATGGAAACGACAGAAATCGCTTTCGTCAATCTGGATCTTAATTCGCTTCGAGTCGGTTGCAAAGGAGAGTCTTTCATTCGAACTTTCATCCTCATTCAGCTGCTGCAGAGGAGTGAGGGGTGCTCGCAGACAGGCATTTTCTCTCCGATGGAAGTCGATTATGCAGCTTCGAATTATGTGGCTTAGAAAGGTGCTCCGACTGCCTCGAGTTGGATCATAAGAATCGATCACCTGCGCAACTTTAATCCAGATGTTTTGGATAACATCCTCCGCTGAGTGGCGATTAGTAACCTTTGTATGTGTCACCTGCTCGACGATTACACTGAAATCCCGATACCACTCCTCAAAAGCAGTTGTAGGAAGTTTGCAGGGGGAAGATTGTAGCTGGTTCAGAGAGGTCTCTGATGCTTGGGTGTTGCAAGGTGGTTGGGGTCCCTCAAGTCTCATAGCCTTGAGAGTCTAGCACGGTTTGCATGATTTGTTATGAAGGTGTTTTCTGATTATAGCCAGCATAGGCCGGGAGGGGGTGCGGCGAGGAAAGCCTGAGACTATAGGTTCCTGAGACTATAGGATGAGGCCTCCTTAATTATGTCATTCTATCCCGGGGGAGGCTAGTATTAGGACTCCACAACCTCTACCTGTTGTGCAAGTGGAGTCGAAGGCAACACCTTTGCCTCTGTTGTCGGAGTATCCTCGCACTTTGCACAGAGCATCGCCAAAAGCAGGGTAAATTGAAGTGCTATCGCTGGTATACGGAAGGGAAAATCAAAGCAAGAGGCACCCAGCACACACCATATCGCTAACAATAACGAACTTAGCCGCACCGCGCGATCGTGGGGCGATGTGCGAATTTTTTGGATTGCTGCTCGACTACCCATCAGGAAAAGGATTAACAGAGGTGCAAATCCGACGAGCCCAACCTCAGTGATTAGCTGCAGCGGATCGGAGTGTAAGTAGACTGGATTGATGCCAGCAAGCAGTGGATCCATGGAGTGTCTAAAATAGGGCTCCCAGTTGCCAATCCCCACCCCAAACCATAGATGCTCAGAAATTGCGGGGAGGGTGTCCCGGTACATCTGCCAGCGGATATCATCTTTCGTGTGGAGTAGTCCGTATTCAAGTCGATCGGCAAAAAGCTCACGACCACGTTCGTTTAGAAAAAAGAGGAAGGCGAGCAGTGCTATGACAAACAAAAACGGTCGCACCCAGCGGCGAAGAGTCGACCACAGATCGAATGGGCGCCCTCGTATAGAGCGCTCGCGACTGCGGGGGGCATATCGGGAAAGTTGGTCTGCGTTCGGAGATGGCTGTGTATCATTGTTTCGTGGAGGCAGAATGAAGCGCTCGAAGAGCAGTAAACCAACCACACCGACACTTATAGCGGCCCAAGCAGCGCGTGAGAGCGAACCAGCGATAGCGATTCCAATCAGGAGAAGTCCGACCGACAGAGCTAGAAGGTGGGTGAGACGACTCTGGAATCGTTGGCTCGAAAATAGGTTGCCCACTTTGTTTTTGCGGGTTGGTTGATAGTGCTGAGTAAAATGAGCGAGATTGCCAAGGGCCATCCTAAGCTGACCAATCAGCAGGAAGAGCCCGGGTATCAGAAAATGCGCAAGGTGATCCGCATTCACAAACGGCCATCGTACCCGAGGGGAGGCGAACTCATTTCGCGGAGAGAAATACCAGAATAGTTTGCCATTGTCGCTGAGCCAGTGAGCTAGGGCGATGCAGGCCGTTAGCACTGCTATTGAGCTGAGCATGCCAGTTCCCTTCTTCGCGCGATTGAGTAATCCAAAGCGCAACAGAAGGAAGCTTAGTCCTAAAAAGAAAGTGAATTGGAGATGAGAGAGAGTGGCCGGGGAGAGGATACGCTGATAGGTCGAGGGCGCAACGCCGGGGGGGCCACTAGCACCAATCCCGGCTAGGAAGGGAATACCGATGCAAAGCCATCCAAAGCTCAGCACAACAAGCGAGCTCACCGGCAATGGTCCGTCATGCGATTGCGATCTGCCTGCGGCATACCAGAGCACTGCGGCGGCACTTAGAAAGAGGATTATCTGGGTGGCGAGATAATTAAGCTTATGTACCCCGCCGAACGATATAGTTAGCCAAAGGAGGATTAGCCAGGGGAGTCTCGTGCTCAGAAACGATACCCACTTTGGAAGGGTTGCAATGCGGCGCTCCCCGACGAGCTCCCCTTCTATATTAGCTGAGGAGGATGTCAGGACTCTGTGCGTCTCGGCTGCGTCTGTCACATTCCGATCCATACTGGGTAAAATGACGGCATATCAAACATAGAGGAATCGACCGAGATTGCTGCTCTTGCCTCGACTTGCGTGAGGGTTGATTGAGGCTACGATATTCCAAATCTGGCTTTAGCCGCAATCGCGGATAATCTTTCGTATGAGGCAGTGTTCGGGTACTATCTTTAAAGCTCAACTCGCCGGATTGTCGAGTAAGACTCGCGTAGAGCGGTGGTAAGTTAGAGTAGGCTGGCATCAATCGTCCAGACGGCATTAGGTGAGGTCGGCGCCATCTCGCCGCAGGCTGCCAGGAGCCCGCTATAAATTTGTAGAAATTCATGTGTGGAATTGTCGGTATCATATCCCCGCGGGAACCAGCGACAAAGGAGCTGATCTCGCATATGGCTGCGCAGCTTGCGCACCGAGGGCCTGATAGCTTTGGTTCCTGGTCAGACGAAAACGCGGGAATCGCGATCGCCCACCGGCGCCTTGCTATTTTGGATCTTTCTCCGCATGGCTATCAGCCCATGATCTCTAGCTCGGGGAGGTTCGTCGTTACATATAACGGCGAGATATATAACTTTGCTGCGCTTAAGGCTGATTTGGTATCAAGAGGATACGCATTTCGCGGTTCTAGTGATACTGAGGTGTTGTTGGCAGCGGTTGATGAGTGGGGATTTGAGGGTACTCTGTCCAAGCTCACCGGCATGTTCGCCCTCGGGATATGGGACGCTCAGGAGAGGGTTCTCCATCTAGCGCGGGACCGAATGGGGGAAAAGCCACTCTACTACGGATGGTGTGGTGGTGTATTTTTCTTTGGGTCCGAGCTCAGCGCATTCAGTGTGCACCCGGCGTTTCGACCTGAGATAAGTAGGGCCGCACTTGCTGAGCTGGTACGTCATGGGTACATCCCCTCCCCTCACAGTATCTACCGCCAGATCTTCAAGCTTCCCCCGGGTTCGTATTTAACCATTTCAATCGCAGCCGCTACCGCATGCCCCAGCACCTTTAGTGAGTTTGCTGATGCTGGCTCGGCGCTTCATCCTAGGCGGTATTGGTCTCTGAACAAGATCGCAAGTGTTCCCAATCTGCACTCATTTGAAGGAGCGGAATCAGAGGCCCTCAATAAGGTCGAGCAGCTTATCAGCAACGCTGTGTCGCAGCAGATGGTGGCTGATGTTCCGGTGGGGGCGTTTTTATCCGGTGGAATCGATTCCTCTCTCATCGTGGCGTTGATGCAGAGTCTGCGAGGTGGGGCGATCCGTACTTTCTCAGTCGGCTTTCATGAAGATGATTTTAATGAGGCACCGCATGCCAAGCGGGTGGCAGAGCGATTAGGGACCGAGCATTCAGAGCTGTATGTAGGTGAACGAGAGATGCTGGAGGTGGTGCCGCAGCTAGCAGGGCTATATTCAGAGCCATTTGCGGACTCGTCGCAGATTCCGACCCTATTGGTATCACGACTTGCCAGGCAAAGTGTAACGGTAAGCCTCTCGGGTGATGGGGGGGATGAACTGTTTGGTGGGTACACTCGTTACCAAATCGGTCAACGGCTATGGAACATGCTACGGCGATGGCCGGGGCCGGTGCGGCGCGGAGCTGCCATGGTGTGTGGGCGGTTTTCTCTGTCAGTGGCACAGGCAGTTCTCTCAGTGCTCGCTCCAATTCTACCTGACATTTTACGGCGTCGAGATCTGAGGGAGAGGGGGAAAAAGATCGCCAAGCTGCTCTCGGCGGGCACTCCCTCTGAGCTCTACTATGCGTTGTTTTCGAACTGCGATGATGTGCCGCTGGTGGTGCGGGATGCGATTGAGCTCCCTACGATATTTGCGAATCGGCATGATAGCCGCGATTTGCTAAGCGAGATCGAGCAGATGATGTGGCTGGATGCGATGCACTATTTGCCAGACGATATTCTTGTAAAGGTGGATAGAGCAGCGATGGCAGTATCCCTTGAAACTAGGGTGCCGTTTCTTAATCATGAACTGATTGAGTTCTTGTGGTCATTGCCCGCATCGATGCGGGTGCGAGCGAGCGAGCCGAAGTGGATGTTGCGAAGGATCTTATCGAAGCATCTTCCGCGCGAGCTTTACGAGCGTCCCAAGATGGGGTTTGGTGTCCCGATGGAACATTGGTTGCGGGGGCCCTTACGGGTATGGGCGGAGGAGCTTTTATCGGAGCGGCGTTTGGCCGCAGAGGGATTCTTCTATCCGAAGGCTGTTACTCGGATGTGGCATGAGCACACAAGTGGCCAGCGTAACTGGCAGGCAGTTTTGTGGCATATCTTGACCTTTCAGGCATGGTATCTCCGCCAGCGGACTGCGGGTTAAAGGCCTCGCACTGATTGGACTACGAGGGCAGGCGACTATTCCACCGAGACCGTGTAAGAGAGTTCCCCGTTCTTTGCTGCATCGAAAGATTTAACCTCGATCTCAAGGTAGTAGTCCCCGCTTTTCTGATTTAGAGCGGTGCTTCCGTTGCTGACTGCGCCGCGCAAATTAAATAGAGTGGTCTTTTTTCCGCTGCCCATTTCAATCAGATTCATCTTAAACAGCCCTTTGCCCCCGGGTGATGGATCTTCTACGGAATAGGTAAGACGACTTGATGGAGTGACTCTAAATGGCAGCGACCGAGTGGCGCCCGAACCATCAAGTAGCAGTGAATTTGTTAGGAAAAGCCCGGTAGCGAGGTTAAAGGGGGTCGGAGTCATCCCGGAGTCGCTGGGATCCTTTTTCATGCATACCGAGCCGGATGGAAGGTCAATAATCGCACTGGCTGAGCTATCTAGGATGGATTTTGGGCAGGCAATTGTTTTCACTGAGGCATCGGCGAGATCGCGAGTCGAGAGCGAGAAGCCCTCATACTGATCCATAAATCCCATCGAGAGTGAATAGGTTGGTTGCTCTGCATCTTTGCCCGATGCCGAGGGTGTAACCTTTAACGAGAAACGACCTCTAAGGTTGAGTGCGAACGACCCCGAGTTCTCACCGCGTATATCCAGGAGCGATTCGACGCGCTTCCCTTTGTCGTTGAGCAACTCAATCTTTAAAGCTCCTCCAGTTCCCCGAAGCTCATACGATATGATCGCAGGATAGTTCTGTACCGAGAATACCTCGGTGGTAGTGGGGCCCTGTTGCTCAGCGATGGCTGCAAACGCGCTGCCGCGTTGGGCAAGATTACTCAGGGGCAACTGAATCTTGGTGGCCTTTAGTTTCTTGACCTTGTTAAAGTTCGTCCCGCAGATCGCTGTGCTGGAGATCGGGCTAAATGATCCTGATCTTAAATAGCCTACGAACTGGGGACATTCGGAGATCTTTGCGCCAGCCTTTATGAGGGACTTGGGGGAAATCTTTGGTGCAGCCTGCACCTCGCGGTTTACTGCGAAAAAGAGAGTAAGCAGTGCGATAAAGAAGGATGGCTTAACGGCGCATCGGAACATAAAACCTCATAGATTTAAATCCTGGTACCCTTCAGAGTTATGGGCCGGGAGGAGATGGCTGTAACCTTAAAGCGGCTCCTCTAGGGCCAGTTGGTGTTGTGACCAAGTTAACCTTGAAAGTGCCGAGATTTAAAACGGGGGTTGGGGGTTGTTTTTGTAGGCTGGCGTAGAATTGCAGAGGCTATGCTAACCTATTGAAAATGCTGGAGTAGATCTAGGGTGTAAGTACTCTGCCGGCAGCTTTGATTGTGCTGGTGAGTAGAGCCTGGGAGATGATTATTTTTTTGCTGATCGTTCGCCGCCTATATTTAACAATTTGAAATCATTGCATTTTAATCTGCGGCTAGAATTCAGTGATAAACCCGCTTGCGGGGGGTGGGCCGTTCCCTAGTTTGATAACAAGGAGTATTGTACGCGGCGTTATGTGTTTTCAGCCCGAACCGGATAAATTGCCAACAGATAAACCACACCTAAAGGGTGGTGCCCCACTTCCCTTGGGTTCCGAGGCTTTCGCTCACGAGTCAAAAAACTCAGGGAGAGAGCATTTAGTAAAGTATTTGAACGGTCAGCCAGCCCTGCGGGATGGCCGGTTGGTCGCATTCCGAGCCAACGGCCTCTATGAGGTGGTCTTGCGCCGGGCGCAGCAGGAGCTAGCGAAGGTTGCACCTGATGCTAGGATTGATCTGTGTATTGCTCCCCGGAAGAGCACTCTGGCTGACATACGAGAGCTGCTGCAAGAGTCCTTACAGATCACCGCCTCAGCGTTGATGCTTTCTGATCGCACAACTGAAAGAGCCATCACGAAAGTCACCCCCTTTTCACAACGGAGGAGTTTGGATGACGTCTTTGGCTCGGCGGCGGGTGCCGTATTGTTGGAGCGTTTCGGAGCTCCCTTCTTTAACTCCCCAAATGACTGTGTCGGTGATACGGCTGAGCAGCGTGATCAGAATTTTTTGCAAGAGCTCAAGATAGTTCTTCCAAGGATTTTAAAACTTGGATTTGAAACACTGGTTAAGGTCACCGACCAGCAGGTGGTAGTTTTCACCGAGGAGCTCTCCTCTCATGCGCCCTTTTACTATGTTGAAAGGCTGGGAATCGCACCGGGAGAGCTTTTAAGAGAGAGCTTAGTTCAGGTCGGAATTCCGCCTGAGCGAATCACCGTGGTGACTAATCCTCAACAGCTGCTTCGGTGTGATTATCTTGCAGATGATCCGTTCCTTAATATCAGCCAGGCCAGTTCCGTTGTGTTCCTGGGCGATCGGCATCGAGTCTCTCCCTCATGGATACGGGATGGGATCATTCGGGGGCTTAATCTGAGCCTTCCTCAGGAGCTTGCTGTTGCCCAGAAGCTTTTTGGTGTAAGACGCAGGGGGGAGCCCGTAAGCCCCGGAGACAAGGGGCAGCCCGCGGTGGATCCTTATATTGTTGATGCGGCGGTGGAGCTAGTAAGGCGCATCGGGTTGGGCTCGGACAGTGGAGAGGGCGCATCTCGAGCTATATATCTTCGAATGCCACTTGAAAATTTTTTGATGGACGTATCGCGCCAGGAGCTACTTAACCCGGCGAGTGCCGTAGACCCCGAGACCTTGGTGCCGTTTGTGACCCGAGATTTGCTCGGTATGCTCAAGCCTGCTAGGTCGGTGCCTAACTAGGGAGATGGAATGATATTTCCTCCCGCGCCCCCTCAGCGCCTCCGTCTTTTTTGATAAAGCCCCTCACGAGGGGAGCCGAGCAGTTTAAAATTCCCAGTAATTTATCTTATTGGCATTTTTGCTCTCCCATCATGAGGTGACCTTTGGACTGGTAGTTATTTCCAGCGGGATAGCCGGATCTTGGATATTTCATCGAAATCGTTTTACTGTATGTGCGCCAAAGTATTTAAGTTAAAAGAGCGAGAGACTATCCTTACTCTTGATTGCAACGTGCGAGTATGACGAGAAAAATTGGAGTTATAGGCCTTGGGTATGTCGGTTTGCCGCTGGCTTTGGCCTTTGCAAGGAAATTTCATGGCACGGTCGGTTTTGATATCTCCGAATCCCGGGTGCGCCAGCTTCGTGATGGCAAAGATTCCAACGACGAGGAGAGTGGGGAGGATTTAAAGAGCACCTCGCTTATCATCTCCTCGGATCTGGAGGCGCTACGAGGATGTGATTTTTTTGTGGTGGGGGTGCCCACCCCGATCGATGAGAATAACAACCCTGATCTAATACCACTGCGCGGGGCATGCGAGGTTGTCGGCAAAGTATTGTCGAAAGGATCAATTGTAGTATTCGAATCCACCGTCTATCCCGGATTGACCGAGGATATCTGTGGGAGATGGCTTGAGGAGATATCGGGTCTTTGTCGAGGCGTTGACTTTAAGCTTGGCTACTCGCCCGAGCGAATCAATCCAGGGGACAAGGAGCATACCCTGGTAAAAATTACCAAGGTTGTATCGGGTGAGGATACTGAAACGTTGCAGATCGTGTCGGATGTATACGGTGCCGTGATAGAGGCCGGTGTATATCAGGCCACCTCAATCAAGGTGGCGGAGGCTGCAAAGGTTATCGAGAATACACAGCGCGACCTTAATATCGCCCTGATGAACGAGCTCGCGATTATCTTCGATCGGATGAATATCTCAACCAAAGAGGTGCTCGACGCTGCGGCAACTAAATGGAATTTCCTACGGTTCTCTCCTGGGCTGGTGGGCGGGCACTGTATCGGGGTAGATCCCTACTACCTCACCACCAAAGCTGAGCAGCTTGGGTATCATCCGCAGGTGATCCTAGCCGGAAGACGGATCAATGACGGTATGGGTGCCTGGGTCGCGCAGCGCGTGATTAAACTAATGGTCACCAGCGGTGTCCAGATTAAGAGTGCCCGGGTGGGAGTGCTGGGGGTCACCTTTAAGGAGAATGTTTCGGATACCCGGAACAGCCGTGTGCCGGATATTATTCGGGAGCTTAAAGAGTTTGGTGTGATACCAGTAGTGCATGATCCCATAGCTGATCCGGAGAAGGTGCGTGATGAGTATGGTCTCAACCTCGCTCCATGGGATGCACTCCAGGAGTTAGACGCGATTATCTTGGCAGTGGCTCACGCACAGTTTGTGAAGATGGCGCCCGCAGCGCTTCTTGCTGGCCTACGGCGCGGCGGCGTCGTAGCCGATATTAAGGCCGCTCTGCAGGGGCGAGAGCTTCCTGAAGCAGCGGTTTACTGGAGTCTTTAACCCGCATGCAGATCGAATTTGAGAGAGTCTGTGAAACGTTGCGTCAAGCTCCGCGTCGTTGGGCAGTAACTGGTGCGGCTGGCTTCATCGGTTCTCACTTGGTGGAGAACCTG
>JBILUF010000293.1:0-3883 GCA_044371155.1 Bdellovibrionota bacterium | reverse complement strand
CGAGCCATTGCTGACTTTCCAGCCACCATCGAAGCGCTCGCCGCCGCACTCGGTCTTAGCCGGTTTAGCATCCTCGCGGTCTCTGGTGGGGCACCTTATGCGCTGGCATGTGGGGCGATGTTACCCAGTCGCGTAAAGGCCGTTGCCATCGTCAGTGGGATGGGCCCAATTATAGACCAGGGCTCGCTGCGTGGAATGGTGCTCCCCAACCGGATTCTCTTGGCCCAGGCTAAGGCGCTTCCGCGGTTCACCTATCTGCTAGCACTTCTTATGGCCAGCTGGTGGCGCTCCTTTCCTACCCACATGGTGTATTGGCTGAGCTTACTGCTTCGCGGGGATGACCGCCGGATCTTAGCCCAGCCAGAGGTGCGGAGGTTCCTGACACAAAATGTCGCCGAGGCGCTGGCTCTGGGTGTTCAGGGCGCAGCAAGGGAGCTAATCTTGCTTTCTAGGCCTTGGGGCTTTCCCTTCGAGGCTATCAGGGCGCCCACCACCTTTTGGCACGGTGAGGCTGATTCGTATGTTCCAATTGGGCTTGCGGAGCAGACCTGCCAGATGATTCCGCATGCCACCCTTCGGCGTGTGCCCGAAAAAGGGCATTTTATGGCGCTTGATATCATCCCCGAGGTGCTTGCGGGGCTTAAGGCGCTTGGGAGCTCCAGATAAGTGGCTAGGGTTGCGATGGGTGGTCGGGCGAGAGGGGGGAATCACAGCCATAGCCCGTCTAAATGATTCTCTGTATTGCAACCTATGGGCTGCTGTATTAAAGATGGGAGGGCTAAATAACCTCCCTAAATGTTTAAGGTTTCACTGTGTCCAACGATAAAAATCTAGACGGACTAATAGGTGCCGCGCTTGCCAAGAAGAGTGCTGACCTTGTGGCCCTTTTGCAGTCAAAATTCGGCTCTGAAATCCTAGCAGGGCGAGTTGAGCTCGGGGATGCGGTGGTGCAGATGGCGCCCTCGCGAATCCTTGAGATCTTTAAGCTCCTCAAACTCGATGCCGAGCTTCGGTTTAACCTCCTGGTCGACGTCACCGCTGTGGATTGGCTCGATGCTCGGGAGAATCGGTTTGAGGTGGTCTATCAGCTGCTTAGCCTTTCCACCGGTCATCGTGTGCGGGTTTTGGTGGAGTTGCCTGAGGAGCGCCCTGAAATTGATAGCATCGCCTCCCTTTGGCCTGGAGCTAATTTCTTAGAGCGCGAGGTGTGGGATATGTACGGAATCAAGTTCCGTGGCCACCCAGACCTTAAGCGTATCCTCATGTACGAGGAGTTTGATGGGCACCCGCTGCGCAAGGACTACCCGGTGCAGGGGAAACAGCCGCGGATTCCGCTGCGTGCACCTGAAGTGCGCAACACAGCGCTTGATATGCAGCGGCCTGCGTTGGTCAGCATCAATCCCCGCAAGTCTGCGCCGTCTCAGTTATAATTTTCCGATTGAATGCATAGGTTCCTATGACGCAAAATGGCTCAAATACAGGCGGTTCAAGCCATCCCGGCGCGCTGCGGAAGGGCTCGCTTATCAACATCGATGCGGGGGTTGGCGGCGAGCAGACCGCTATTCGTCCGCGCCCCCTGAATGACGACCTTCACACCGAGACGATGGTGCTCAACATGGGCCCGTCGCATCCTGCAACGCATGGAACGGTCCGGATAACTGTGGAGCTCTCGGGGGAGAGGATCGTAGATGCTGATATCGAGCTTGGGTATCTGCACCGCGGCTTTGAAAAGATGTGCGAGACCGTCGACTACAATCAGGTCATGCCGTACACAGACCGACTGAACTATGTTTCGCCGGTCATAAATAACGTTGGATGGTGCCTCACCGTCGAGAAGCTTTTAGGAATTGAGGTGCCTAAGCGCTGCCAGTATATCCGGGTGCTGCTCTCGGAGATGTCTCGCATCACCGATCATCTTACCTGCTTGGGTGCGTCGGCCATGGAGCTTGGGGCTTTTACCGTCATGCTCTACATGATCCAGGCGCGTGAGCTTGTGTGGGAGCTTATTGAGTATGTTACGGGGGCTCGCCTCACTATCTCCTACGCACGAGTTGGGGGTCTTCGCGCCGATCTGCAACCAGATTTCCCAGAGCGGCTCACCAAGGCACTTGCGCGGGTGCGTGAGCTAGCCTCGCAGTGCGATAGGCTGCTTAGTCGCAACCGCATCTTCATCGATCGCATGTGTGATGTTGCAGTCATCAGCGCTGATGAGGCGGTCGAGTATAGCCTCACTGGGCCGTTGCTACGGGCCTCCGGGGTGAACTACGACGTGCGCAAGGCGTTCCCATATTCAGGTTACGAAGAGTTTGATTTTGAGGTGCCGCTTGGGAGCAAGGGGGATAACTACGATCGCTTCTTGGTGCGGTTCCAGGAGATTGAGCAGTCCATCCGGATCTGTGAGCAGGCGCTTGCGCGGATGCCCGGTGGCCCCATCGCGGTGAATGATCCGCACATCATGCTTGCGCCTAAAGATGAGGTGTACGGCTCGATTGACGGCATGATCAACCACTTTGAGATGGTGATCTTTGGCGTCAAGCCGCCAGCTGGCTCGGTGTACCTACCGGTCGAAGGAGGCAACGGAGAGCTCGGATTTTACACAGTTTCGGATGGCACAGGTAAACCCTACAAGGTGCATGTGCGCGCGCCGAGCTTTATCCACATGGGAATTCTACGGAAGATGTTAATCGGTGAGAGTATCGCTGATATCGTGCCGACCTTTGGAATGGTCAACATGATTGGCGGTGAGTGCGATAGATAAAAGGGGTAAGCCAGGTGAGTCACAACGGAACAAATGGCGCAGCAGCGGCAGGCTCGACGGTAGTCGTAAAGCAACTATCTAACAAGGCACAGGAGCGGATTGAGGCGCTTAAGTCTCGCTATCCCGATCCGAAGTCGGCGGTGATGCCTGCTCTCTATATCGCGCAAGAGGAGTTAGGGCACATCACTGAAGAGGCCGTGCAGTGGGTGGCAGCTAAGATAGGCATGGCACCTGTGCATGTGATGGAAGTAGCCACCTTCTACACCATGTACTACAAAAAACCGGTGGGAAAGTATCATGTCCAGGTCTGTCGTACCTTATCCTGTGCCCTGCGAGGTGCTCGAAAGATAACGGAGCACCTGCATCATAAATTTGGCACCAATCCGAACGAGATCACCGCGGATGGTATGTGGAGCTATGAGGAGGTGGAGTGTCTGGGATCGTGTGGCACCGCTCCGATGTGCGAGATTAACGACCACTACTTTGAGAACCTGACGGTAGAGAAACTTGACACGCTGCTTGCTCGGATCGCCCAAGAGCAGCCGGATCTGAGGTATTCAGCAGTCAAGGATGATCTAGGTGCGGGGCTAGCGGGACATCCGAAGTCTGAGGTGATTTAAGCACAGGATTGTGATCCAACAGCGGGGCACGGAATTTTCAGAGCGATTCAGTATGGGAAAGCATCACACGATTCTTCTAAAGAACATCAAGGCAGCCAACCAACACATGCTTGCCGAGGCCGAGAAGCGGGGTGCTTACAGCACCATTCGCAAGGTGCTCAAGATGGAGCCAGCCGCCGTGACTGAGGAGGTTAAGAAGTCCGGACTGCGCGGACGCGGCGGTGCAGGCTTTGCTACTGGTGTAAAATGGGGGTTCATCCCTAAGGATAACAAAAAGCCGGTGTACCTCATCAACAACGCTGATGAGAGTGAGCCTGGCACCTTCAAAGATCGGCTGCTGATGGAGAATGATCCCCACATGTGCATTGAGGGGATGATGATTGCGGCATGGGCGATTCAATGTAACTGGAGCTGCATTTATATTCGCGGTGAGTACGGTTATCCATACGTTCGCCTGCAGCGCGCAATCGAGGAGTGCTACGCCAAAGGATACCTTGGTAAGAAC
>JBILUF010000292.1:0-3891 GCA_044371155.1 Bdellovibrionota bacterium | reverse complement strand
GCAGCGCTGATGATCTTGCTAGGATACCCTGGTGAAATCGCCACTGATGCCGAGACCCGCTGGATGTGGTGGGGATTGTCGATGATTCCGTTCCTCATGATTGTGTGGAACCTCTTCACCGGCCTTTCTAAGTCAATCGCATCGCAGCCTGAGAGTGTGCGTGACCTAATCAGCATGGCTCGGTTGATTGTTGTGGTGACATGGGCGTTCTACCCAATTGTATATCTCTTCCCGATGCTGGGCGTGACTGGCGGCAAGGCAGCGATGTTTGTGCAAGTGGGCTACACTATCGCTGATATCCTGGCAAAGGCAGCGTTCGGTGTGTACATCTGGATGATTGCGGTACGTAAGTCGGAAGAGAACAAGTAAGTTCTTTATCCACTCGGCGCTGGCAACTAGCAGCGCCAAAAAAGCAGCGCCCTCGGGCGCTGCTTTTTTTTGCCCAGCTCTGTTGTGCCGATGATGTTTTCGCTATCGCCCGCTTAGTAAAATTGCTAGTTTTAGCGGGATGAAGGCGATCGTTGTTGGTTCCGGAGCCGGCTCACTGGCAAGTGCGCTCCGACTTCGCGCGATGGGGTGCGAGGTTGAGGTGCTCGAGATGTGCCCCGATGCGGGGGGGCGCGCCCGTACCCTTACCTTCCAAGGACAGCAGTTCGACGCCGGCCCCACAGTAATCACAGCGCCATGGCTCTTTGACGAGCTTTTTGCCCTATTTGGCGAGCGCCGCAGCGATGCAGTTGAATTCCTCCCGTGTGATCCGTGGTATCGTCTGGCGTTCGCTGACGGCTCCTCGATGGATCTGGTGGAAGGGGTGGAGCGCCAAGAGCAGGAGATCGCAAAACTCTCCAGCTCTGATGCAGCACAGTACCGTGCCTACCTGCGACACAGTGAAGAGCTCTATAAGATTGGATATGAGGAGCTGGGCGCGGCAGATTTTAGCGGCATCTTCTCAATGGCGCGAGTGCTGCCAGCTCTTCTGCGGCTGGGGGGGCTTCGCAGCTTGTGGAGTCACACCGGTCGATATTTTTCCGATGTGAGGGTGCGTCAGGCGTTTTCACTACAGACCCTTTTGGTGGGTGGTAATCCACTCTCGACCACAGCGATCTATGGACTTATTCACGCGATGGAGCGACGCGGTGGGATCTGGTACACCCGCGGCGGCACACGCGCGCTCATTGCTGCCCTTGTGGAGCTGGGGCAGCGCCATGGGATTCGGTTTACCTACGGAGCGCGGGTGGATGAGATCCTCTCATCGCCCAGCGGGGAGGTAGCGGAGGTAGTGGCGCTACTTGAAGGGGAGCGTCGCAGGTGGAAGTGTGACGCGTTGGTGTGGGGCGGCGACCCGCAGGTGCTGTACCGTATCCTTGGGCCAAGCCGCACATCGATTATAGAGCGATTGCGGGCCAAGACAGGCCAGAGCTCGATGGGACTTTTCGTGCTGTACTTTAAAACCTCCAAGCGCTACCCAGATGTTGCACACCACACCATTGTGCTCTCTCAAAGATGGCAAGGGCTTTTGCGCGAGGTGTTTAGCGGTGCCCGTCTACCGGATGATCCAAGTTTATACCTTCACAGGCCAGCGGCCACTGTTGCAGAGGAAGGTGGTGGCGAGGGGGACATCTTCTATGTCCTGGCCCCGGTGCCACACCTTGGCAATTTTGCTGGGTGGAAGGAGGGTCAGAGCGCATTTAAGGAGCGAGTGATAGATATTTTACAGCAGCGCATTCTGCCGGGCCTCGCTGAACACCTTGAGTTTGCCGAGGCGGTTGACCCGAGATATTTCCGTGACGAGCTGATGAGTCCGCTTGGAGCGGGTTTCTCGATTGCTCCTACATTGACGCAGTCTGCCTGGTTTCGGTTTCATAATCGCACCGACAAGGTACGAAACCTCTACCTCTGCGGGGCCGGGGTGCACCCTGGAGCTGGGCTGCCCGGCGTGGTGACATCAGCAAAATTAGTTGAGCGCTTAGCGCACGCAGATCTGGGGCATCGCGTTAAGGCCCAGTCGATGCGTGATGCATCGTCGGAGAGGGCAGCATGAATAAAAACCTCTTCCATATGGCGCGGGCAGGCAAAACATTTTTCTTTGCCTCGCTGTGGCTGCCGCAGGAGGTGCGTGAAGATGCTGCAATTGCATATAGTTTCTGCCGGGCAGTGGATGATATCGCCGATGAGACCGTAGGTGGCGGAGGCCCAGCGTTGGCTGATATCCTCTCGGCGATAGAGCAACGTAACCCCACCTCGCCGCAGGTTGCCGGAGTGCTGGCGCTAATTCAGCGGTATCCCTCAGTAGAAGCACCATTGCTTGAGCTGGTGCGCGCATGCGCCAGGGATGGCGCAGGGGTAACGATAGCGAACGAAGAGGAGCTCCTTAAGTACTGTCAGGGGGTGGCGGGCACCGTAGGCCTGGTGATGTATCCGATCCTTGGTGGCACCGATGAAGCGGGGCGAGCGAGCGCAGAAGCACTCGGCATGGCGATGCAGTGCACAAATATCGCTCGCGATGTGCTGGCTGATAGCCAGCGGGGGCGCTGTTACCTTCCCACGGCATGGCTGGGCGGAGTTGACCCAGCTGATCTAGCCCGCGGCGATGAGCGCTGTGAGCGCGAAGCTGTGGCAGCAGTGGCGCGGCTATTGGAGCTGGCCGCTTCGCAGTATCGATTTGGCCTCGAGGGGCTTGAGTTTCTGCGCGCCGACTGTCGGAGAGGGATAGAGATAGCGGCGCGGTGTTATGAGGGAATCGGAGCGCGGGCGATCGAGCAGGGCAGGCTTTCGCGTGTCCGAGCGGTGGTGCCACTAGTTCGCAAAATGCAGATCGCTGCGCGCGTATATCTCACCTCCCAAGCATCACCTCGAAGGGTGTTTGCTTTTTCAAAGTAGGTCGGTATGCCGTCGATCGGAATTCGTGGTGCCGGTTTAGCCGGTTTCTCTCTGGCCGCAGCGCTAAAGCGCCTCGATTCGAAGAGTGATGTCGCACTATTCGACCGTCGTCCACGTTTGCCTCATCCGGCACGCACCTTCTGTTTCTTTGATCGGTGCGAGGACGCTTTGCCCGTTGCGCCAGCGCATCGGTGGGGGCGTGTTCGTTTTGCAGGGCAGGGCTTTGAGCGGACTATCGAGTGCAACGATACGCCGTACACGATGGTACAAGGGGATGATTTCTTCGCTGAGATGCTTCCAAGCCTCGAAGCGGCAGGGGTTCGATTTTTTTGGGAGCAATCGAATGTTGCTTTAGGATCTGGAGAGGTGCGTGTGGGTGATACTGCGCACCGGTTCGACTGCATAGTCGATGCCGCGTTTGATAGTAGCACTGCTGCCGCAACGCTATGGCAATCATTTGGTGGGCGCAGGATTACTACGACAACCCCGATCTTTGACCCCGCAACAGCCACCTTGATGGATCTAGGAGTCAGTAGCGCTGAGTCGCCGATAAGCTTTATGTATGTTCTGCCCTTCTCCGCCACCGAGGCGCTGATTGAACACACCACTTTTAGCCTTTCCCCGCGCACAGAGACTGAGCATCAGGAGCAGGTGACGGCATGGCTTCGCGCCCGTGGGATAATGGAATGGCGCGAGATAGCGCGGGAGCGTGGGGCGATACCGATGGGGCTTGCCGCGAGCAACCCCTCGCCCTGGCCCCGCATAGGGACCGCGGCCGGAGGGGTGCGTGCTGGCACTGGGTATGGTTTTGTTGGAATCCAGGCACAGGCCACGCAGTTAAGTGAGGCGATCGTGAGCCGTGGGCTGCGAGCTGCTGCGTGGCGTTACAACCCAACACCGCTACCGCTACGGGTGGGGGATGCTCTTTTTCTGCGGGCATTGCGGCGCGCCCCGCTGTATGGTGCGGATATTATGGGCGCTCTGCTGCGGCGGGCACGAGATCGTGATCTG
>JBILUF010000291.1:0-3909 GCA_044371155.1 Bdellovibrionota bacterium | reverse complement strand
AAATATCGGTTTTGTATTCCAGTTTCATCATCTGCTGCCTGAGTTCTCAGCGCTGGAAAACGTAGCGTTGCCGCTCATTATTGCTGGAGTGTCTGCGGATGACGCCAGTGATCGAGCTGCAGGTATACTAGCGAGCGTTGGGATGTCCCACCGACTAAGTCAGCGCCCAGGAACGCTTTCAGGTGGGGAGCAGCAACGGGTGGCGATTGCGCGGGCAATAGTTACTGAGCCTAAGGTGGTCTTGGCCGACGAGCCAACAGGCAATCTAGACCCATCCACGGCGGCACAGGTGCAAGCGGTGCTACTAGAGATTACCGAGCGTTTGCAGAGTCTCCTTATCGTGGTGACTCATAATCCAGAGCTTGCAAGAGCCATGGACCACATAGTCGAGATGGAGTCGGGCGGAAGGCTTGCCAGCCGCGGGAAAGCATACTAAATCTGTAGGCCTTGAACGGGGTTAGGATATTTTTCGCACCGTTGCGGGGGAGCCCTCGTTGCGCGTGTTATTTTAAGGATCGTTAGCAGCTGTTAGTGTCGCGGGCGCAACAGAGGCAGAGGGCGATCCACATCGAGAGTACTTTAGATGCGTTGTGCAGTTGTCTCGGTATTCCGAAGTGTGGTGAGTGTCTCCCTTCTACTAATCTCCATGAGTTGCGTGCTGGGACTAGCGGCCGTCGATGCTCAGGAGACAGCCTCATCACAAGGACCATCTGTTCGGACTGTTTCTGGGGTTGAGATAGAAGGAAATCGTCGTGTTGACACCGCCGCAATTCGCGCCCAGCTCTCGGCTCTTTCGGGAAGTGTGAGCGATACGCTGATTACCTCGGAGGTCAAGGCGCTCTACAAGACTGGCTTTTTCTCGCAGGTCACTGCGAGTGTAGTATCTGATCCAAAAAATCCATCTCGCTCGTTGATTCGATACTCGGTGGTAGAGAAGCCTGTCATCCGAAAGGTTTTTATCAAGGGTAATAAAGAGGTCTCCGAGGACGATCTTAAGGAGATATTCAAATTCGGGGCTAACCGATTCCTTGATCGCTCACGTATTTTTGCGCTCACTAAAAATGCCATCTCTTTGTATCAAGCCAAGGGTTTCTACGATGCGGCCTTTGACTACAGTGTTACCCCGGTAGGGGACAATCAGGTTGACCTGGTTCTCACCGTCACTGAGGGCATCCGTTACAAGATTCGAGGGATCTCCTTCCGAGGTCTAAAGGATATCGACGCAGCGGAACTTCAGGAGGCGGTACAGACCAAGCGCTATAAGTGGTGGAACTCCTGGTTGTTTGGCACCGGACGACTGAACAAAGAGATGCTGAACAACGATAAGGCGATTGTACGCCAGTTTTTCCTCGACCATGGGTATATTGATGCTACTCTTAGCGATCCGGTAATTGAGGCCAAGAACGGAGATATCAATATCGCCTTTGATGTTGAAGAAGGAAGGCAGTACAAAATAGGGGCTCTCTCAACCTCTGGGGATGCGATTCCAGAGCGGCCCGTAGATCTCCTGGAGGGCATTAAGTCGAAGGTAGGGGAGACCTTTAGTGCGGCCCAGATTAGAGGTGATGCCTTTACGATCAGCGATAAGTTTACCGATGTTGGGTATGCGTTTGCCAACGTGGTGCCTGATACCAAGATTAATCGAGAGGGTGGCACTATCGATGTCATGTTCACAGCTAGCAAGGGTAAACTTGTGCAGGTGAGTCGGATAGCAATCAAAGGGAATGAAAAGACCTATGATAATGTAATTCGACGAGAGCTCGTGATCGACGAGCAGGATCAGTTCTCCTCGTCGAAGGTAAAGCGCAGTCAGCAGTTACTTGAGCGGCTTGGATATTTCGATGAGGTTAGCATCACCACGGAGCCGGCGGAGCGAGATGATCTAGTCAACCTCAATGTCAACGTTCGCGAGGGGTCAACAGGGACCTTCAGCGCCGGGGCGGGGTATTCCACAGCAGATGGCCCTATTATCACTGGAAAAGTCTCCGAGAATAATGTCTTTGGGACCGGCCGGAGCCTCAGTTTAAATGTTGATCTGGGAACCGAGTATGATAACGCCACGTTGAGCCTCACCGATCGACGAATCAATGATAGCTATTGGTATGGCGGGGCGAGCATATTCCGAACCTATCGAGAGTTCTCGGATTTCGACCGGGTGCTAGCAGGTGGTTCGCTTGAGGCGGGATATCCGCTCGAGCAGATCTTTGGCGAGGCGTTTGAGGATATTCAGTTTACTGAGCAGTATGAGTATCTGGATATCAATATCCGCAACGTGAACACCGACAGTGCCGCGCAGCTTGTTATCGACTCCGAGGGCACTTCTACATCGTCGGCTTTGACCTCCAAGTTACAGCGCAATACGATCAATAACCCACTAGACCCCAAGCACGGATCCCGTCAGGTTCTCAGTTTTGAGCATGCCGGCCTTGGTGGCAGCGAAAAGTATTATCTGTTTGAGGCCAGGCAGCAGCTCTACTATCCACTTCTGGATTCCGCCGAGGATTTTACTGACTTAGTTTTTTCCTGGCGCACATCATTCGGATATGGCAAGTCCTCCACGGATGATCCATTCCCGCTTTTTAAGCGATACTTTCCCGGTGGCATCAATTCGGTGCGTGGATATGGCAATCGCGGCCTAGGTCCGAAAGATGAGCGGGGTAATGAGTATGGTGGCAGCAAGCAGCTTATAAATAATGTCGAGCTTATAACGCCGCTGGCCCGCTCTGCGGGGTTAAAGGGTGTCGTGTTTTACGATGCCGGCCAGGCCTTTGATGACGACGAGACGATTCGTATCGACCAATTGCGGCAGGGGTATGGAGCTGGAATTCGTTGGAGCTCACCTCTGGGCCCTATCCGGGTTGAGTTCGGTTTCCCAATTGGTCGTAAGGAGGGCGAGCGCAGCATGGTGACTATGTTTGCTTTCGGGGCTCCGCTCTAGCCGCTCTTGCTGTATCCGTCCGTGACGCGGCTCGCTGATGTATCGTTGGCACGTTGGCCTGCTGATAATTTGATAATCGTAGAGTGATGTTCTATAGTTACGCCCCTATGAGCAAGAGTCACTTCCTCAATTTGCGCGGAATCTCAACGGCAATAGTCTTCATGCTAGTGGGAATGAACCCATTGTTTCCATCTGGCGTTGGGGCAGCAGGCGGGGCCAGCACCCAGCAGGTCTTTACGGTAGACCTCCAGAAGGTGATTGATCAGGCTACTATTGCCCAGAGCGCCCGCACTGATCTGCAATCCGAGATGAAGAAGCGCGAGGGAGCACTTGCCGAGAAGCGCGGAGCCATTGAAAAGCTCAAGGCTGATCTACAGAAGCAGGTATCGCTGCTATCGAGTGCGGCGGTGGCTGAGCGTCAGGAGGCCATAACCAAAAGAGAGCGGGAATTGGCGGCGGACTTTGAGGCGCAGCGTGATGAGCTCGGCCGCAAAAGTGATGCTCAGATGCGGAAGATTTTTGCCCAGATAGATGTGGTGCTTGCTGAGTTGGCAAAAGACAAGGACAACGCGATTATAATTGAGCGGGATCCTCGTTTGGTGCTGTATGCGGCGCCAGCTCTGGATATTACCCCTGAAGTTGTAAAGCGTCTAAACCAGAAAAAGTTGGGATAATTGCTATGACTGAGAATGCGGCGGTATCGACCTCGCCAGATACTGAAAAAGTCATCTACACCACTGAGCAGATCATGGAGATTATCCCCCATCGATATCCATTCCTGCTGATAGATAAGATAATCGAGTTTGATGACGCGGTGCGTGTAGTGGGGGTTAAAAACGTCTCTGCCAATGAGCCGTATTTCCAGGGGCATTTCCCAGGTCGTCCGGTGATGCCAGGAGTTTTGATCGTTGAGGCGATGGCCCAGACTGCGGCAGTGTTCGCAAAGAAGTCAACTGGCGGTGTGTTGCCGG
>JBILUF010000290.1:0-3912 GCA_044371155.1 Bdellovibrionota bacterium | reverse complement strand
ATGGGTATCTCGGCTAATCTCACGCGCGCTTGGAGCCGATCAGGCCAAGAGGCGGGCGCTGCGTTTGATGGATGAAGGTTTCGATCTCGGAGGCAGCCCAGTTTCCAGGGAAGATACCCATGAAAGATAGCCATATATTTATCGATACCAACATCCTTGTCTACGCATTTGATCGCTCAGCCGGTCAGCGCTACGAGCGTTGCAAAGTGTTGATCAAACAAGCATGGGATAGGCCGTATCCGCCGGCTGTAAGCATACAGGTCCTACAGGAACTCTATGTAAATTTAGTTAAGAAAAAAGTTCCCATGAAGACGGCCCAAGAGGCAATTGAAAATTTCCTTGCATGGGAGGTAGTAGAAAACAATACAAAACTGATCAGTGCCGCATTTTCTGTTCAGAACAGGTGGAAGTTGTCGTTCTGGGACGCCTCGATTGTTGCCGCTGCAATAAGTGCGCGGGCGCGGATACTCTGGAGTGAAGATCTGACCCATGGACAAAAATTTGATACTCTAGAGGTTGTCAATCCTCTCATGATTTGAGAGCGATATTGCGCTCGCTCGTTATCACGGGCTGACTCTCTTGCTTGGCCAAACTTTGCGAGAGTGGTATCCGCTCCACATGGAGAGGCGGGGATCCAGAGGTGAGATCTCCGCATCGGCGCAACGTGTAGCCCCGAGTTCCTGGGGCCCTGTTTAGTCCAACCGGGCAGACCACCTCGCCCTTGGAGGACATGCACGAGGTCTGAAAGCCGCCTAGGAGGTCATTTATTGAGTGCCTCGAAACCCCTTTTAAGTGGCTTTTTTGGGGCCTTCACCAAGCCTTCCTTTAGCTCCCCCACGATGTTACCCTTATAAGCCGAGTCTCGATTTATGTGCGCCGATGGCTACCGTGGTATCACGGCATTAACGAGGTGATGGGCAAAGGACTGTGCGAGCATGAAGCTCGAATGAAATGTATGTAACTTCTTACAGTAGTCATGAAGAAGCTTATCGATACCTTAACTCTTCCTTCAGAGCTTAGAACTCTCGAAACTCCGCAGCTCGTGCAGGTAGCACAGGAGCTACGGGATGAGCTTATCGAAACCATGGCGAACACCTCGGGGCATTTCGCCTCAAGCCTTGGGGCCTGCGAATTGTCCGTTGCACTGCATGCGTCGTTTAATACCCCCAACGACCGGATCATCTGGGATGTGGGGCATCAAGGCTACATCCATAAAATGCTGACAGGGCGCCGCGCCCAGATGAACTCGGTGCGCAAACGCGGCGGCATCTCTGGATTTCTACGTCGCGACGAGAGCGAGTTTGATGCCTTTGGCGCCGGACATGCTGGCACCAGTATCTCGGCAGCGGTCGGAATGAGTGTCGCTCTACAAAAGGATCATCCTGATCGGTACGTTGTGCCAGTGATCGGGGATGGTTCAATTACAGCGGGCATGGCGTTTGAGGCGCTCAATCATGCCGGACATCTTGGGCTCAAGAACTTCATCGTGGTGGTCAACGACAATGAAATGTCGATCTCGCCGAATGTCGGTGCGCTAAGTTGGCTGTTCTCAAAGGCAGTGACCTCGCATACCTCTACGGTGGCGCGCACTAGATTCAAGAACCTCTATCGTAAGGGGTATGTGCCAGACCTTGTGTACAAGGTGCTGGATCGGGTGGAGGATTTAACCCAGGGATTCTTTGCAGGGCCAGCCCTGTTGTTTGAATCATTTGGGCTTCGCTATATCGGGCCCGTAGATGGCCACAATATCGAAGATCTGATGCAGGCTTTCCGCAACGCGAAAGAGCAGGATGTGCCAGTGGTCATTCACACCTACACCGTTAAAGGCAAAGGATACGATCCTGCCGAGGAGGATCCGATCAAGTGGCATGCGGTGACCCCTTTCGACCGGTCGCGTGGTGAGTTCTTGCCAGCCAAGACGGCTCAGATAAAGCCCCCACCAAGTTACACCCAGGTGTTCTCGGATGCGCTGATTGAGCTTGCCAAAAAAGATCCCAAAATTGTCGCCATCACTGCTGCGATGCTTAGTGGCACCGGTCTGGACAAATTCCAGGCGGCGCTGCCAGAGCAGTGCTTTGATGTAGGAATATGCGAGCAACATGCGGTGACATTCGCCGCTGGCCTAGCCTGTGAAGGGTATCGTCCGGTCGCGGCTATCTATTCCACCTTCCTACAACGAGCTTTTGATCAGGTGGTGCATGATGTGGCGATTCAAAAGCTCCCGGTGGTGCTCGCCATGGATCGCGGCGGTGTTGTAGGGAACGATGGTGAGACCCACCAAGGCGTCTTCGATATCGCGTTCTTGCGCTCAATTCCGAATATGGTGCTTATGTCTCCTAAGGATGAGGCAGAGCTTCGGGATATGCTCTTTACCGCCCTTTCGCATGACGGCCCCACCGCTCTGCGATACCCACGCGGCACCGGAACCGGTGTAAATCTCTCCCCTTCCTTTAGTAAGCTTCCGATCGGTAAAGCTGAGGTGCTCCAACGCGGCACTGATGCCCTACTGCTGTGTTACGGGCCGATGGTGCAGTACGGGCTCAGCGTAGCGCAGGTACTACAGCAGGCCGGCTTCTCGGCCACGGTGGTCAATGCCAGATTTGCAAAGCCGCTAGACCTAGAGCTTCTGGCGACCGAGGTACCAAACTATCCCTGGGTGTGTACCCTCGAGGACCACGCGATCGAAGGTGGATTCGGAGCCGCGGTGCTTGAAGCGCTGGAGGATCTGGCTCTTGTCACCCAGAATCCGGTGCAGCGCTTTGGAGTGCAGGACAGCTTTGTAACGCATGCATCGCAAGCCGAGCAGCACCAGATGAATGGCTACGACCCTGAGTCGATAGCGCAGCGTCTTTTAGCCCTGCTACAAGGGAAACTTGTAGCACACGGGTAGGCATATTCACCCAGTGCCTAGCCCAGCCATGCCCGTTGCTTGACCCGTTGCCTGCGCATTTCGCGGTCATGCCCCGTCCGGCCTTACGACAGCGCGCCCACTTATCATCGTACTATCAGATAGTTACGCCTGGCGTGCATTTTGCTTACTGAATTGTCAGGTGCGTCATTTTATCTGAAGCAAATCGGAGGATTTCGGAGATATGGGGAAGATTACTCATTTCGAGGATGTTGAAACTCGTATGGATACTTCTGGGGGCAAAAGCCGATTCTCGGCCAATTTCTTAAGTCTGCAGCTGCAGCTCAAAACCCTCCTCGAGGAGTCAGGTGGCGATGAGCTTCTGCCGTTTCTCGATGCTCTTGCGACCCTGAACCGCTCAGAGCAGAAGCTACTTCTTAAAATGCTGGCCCGCACAATCGAAAAGGTAGCGGCCACGACCCCACGATTTGCGACCGATGGGGATTTGGCGCTTAAAAATTTCGAGGATTCCCTCTATCAGGATATCGCTGAAGCACTCGATGTCGGACACATCAAAGATGTACGTTCGAAACGAATTGAGGTGCTCGATGGTGGAAAGGAGAAATCTGCCCCCAGTAACTCCCCAATTGACCTCGCCGCAGTGCGTAAAAGAAAGAAGCTCTCCTCTGAGTCGATCCTAAACTAGCCCTCAATCACAGCTAGTGCACCTTTTATCTCATGACGCTTGCACCGCGCCCCTCTGACCGTAGCCGCTGGTATCTGTCCATCTCCGAGTCGGCAGGTAATGCACCCGCCTCAGCGGATGCGGCGGCGGCACTCAAACAGGAGCTTTACGAGGGACGCGCCTGGTTTGGCCGCGGCAGGCTTGAACAGATCAAATCCCTAAGCGAAGCTCAAATCTGTGCTCGGCGCATCGCCACTCTGGTGCTGGAGAGTCCAAAGATGGCCATTTGTCACACCCTCCAGCCTCACAATACCCTTCCATTACTTCGCTCCTAAGGAGCCATTCTTGCCCTATCTGGAGCATGCTCCAGCAGTTGCCA
>JBILUF010000289.1:0-3923 GCA_044371155.1 Bdellovibrionota bacterium | reverse complement strand
ACAGCCCTGTCTCTATTTCTATCAGACCGGGACACCATTGGAGCAACGCTATGAAACAATCTATCACCAACGGCACCACTATTATCTTTGGCGGAAGTGGGGGCATCGGATCTGAGATCGCCAGAGCTCTTCACGCCAAAGGAGCTCCGCTATTGCTCGCTGCCAGGGATGAGGCGCGACTTGCGGCGGTGGCCTCGGAGCTTGAGTGTGCCTCTGCCACAGTTGATCTTACCAACGAGGGCTCGGTAGCGGCGCTCATCGAACAGGCTAGCGCAAGCGGCCCTATAGCTGCAGCCGCTGTGTGTGTGGGCTCAATTCTTTTAAAGCCTGCACACATGACATCTTTAGAGGAATGGGAGAACACTCTTAAGATCAACGCTACGGCGGCTTTTCTAGTGGTAAAACACCTGGTGCCCAAGATGCGGGAGCACGGTGGCTCGATTGTGCTATTTGCCTCAGCCGCCGCTGAGATCGGACTTCCCAATCATGAGGCGATCGCAGCCGCCAAGGGTGCTGTAATCGGACTCACCCGCTCCGCGGCCGCTACCTACGCTGCTCAAAACATACGTATTAACTGTATCGCTCCAGGACTGGTGCGCACCCCGCTGGCGGCCAAGATTACAGGCAACCCCGCCGCCGAGAAGTTCTCAGTTGCCTTGCATCCAATTGGTCGCCTCGGTGAGCCTAAGGACATCGCAGGGCTCGCAGCCTGGCTACTATCTGCAGAGAGCAGCTGGACCACCGGCCAGGTATTCACGGTTGATGGCGGACTCGCAGGACTCAAGGTGCAAAAATGAGCCAGGTAACTGCCCCGCGCTGGATGCGCACCACGCTGTTGCTTGCTGCCGGATACAATATCCTCTGGGGTGCTCATGCGGTGCTCCTGCCATCGCTGCAATTTAACCTGCTCGGAATGGCAGCACCGAATTACCCATTCCTATGGCAGTGTATCGGGATGATTGTTGGAGTGTATGGCGTAGGCTACGCCATCGCGGCGACAAATCCGCTGCGTCACTGGCCGATCGTATTGGTGGGCCTTTTGGGCAAGATCTTTGGCCCGATTGGATTTGTCTGGACCTGGATGCAAGGTGGCATACCGGGGAAGTTCGGGTATACGATCATTACCAACGATTTAATCTGGTGGATTCCGTTTGCGCTGATTCTTTTAACTGCCGCCAAAGGCCCCCCGCCGGTGGCGGCGCGCCCGCTGAGCGAGCTTGTCACCACCAAGCACTCCAGCAACGGGCGCACCCTTATGGATCTTAGCGCAACGCGTAATCTTTTGGTTGTATTCCTGCGTCACACTGGCTGCACCTTCTGCCGAGAAGCTATGGCTGATCTCAAGCAAAAACTCCCCACTCTCACGGCGCAAGATACCTCGGTAGCCCTTGTGCACATGAGCCCACCAGAGGAGTTCATCACATTTGCAAAGCAATACGGGTTTGAATCACTTGATGCTTTTAGCGACCCAGGGCGCGAGCTTTATACCGCCTTTGAGCTGACGCGAGGCTCTCTTTGGCAGCTCTTTGGCCCGGCGGTGTGGCTGGCGGGTATTCGTGCCTGGCGTCACGGTGTTGGGATGCTGGCAGGTGATGGATTCCAGATGCCTGGGGCATTTGTATTGCGAGATGGAAAGATAATCAAAGCATTTAAGCATCAAAGTGCTGGCGCTAGACCTGACTACTGCGAATTAGCCAGAACCGGTGCGACCTGATGGAGCTTCCTATTCTCGCCGAGCCTCTTCCCATAGAGCTTATCAAGGTGATCCACGCCGCAGCCACCTGGAGCATGGTGGGGCTTATCTGGATTGTGCAGATTGTGCATTACCCGCTCTTTGCGAAGGTCGGTAGCGAAACTTTTCCAACCTATCAAAAAGGCCACACCAAGCGGATAACCTTTATCGTGATGCCCCTTATGTTCGCAGAGCTTGGCACAGCCCTAGCCCTCTGCGCACTGCCACTATCACCCACTGCCCATCAGATAGCGGTAGTAGGCACAGCACTGCTTGGGATTATCTGGCTTTCAACATTTTTGGTGCAGGTGCCGCTACATGATGGGCTGCTGAAAGGATTCTCTGAGACCCACCACCAAAGACTAGTACGCACCAACTGGGTGCGCACCATCGCCTGGACGCTGCGGGGGGTGCTTGCCGCCGTACTTCTTTTAATCCCCTAAGAGGTGTAGATGCAGCGCAGCCCTGGCAAAAAAACTGTCAAGAAGAGCGACCTGCCGCAAAAGATCTGTGTCGCGTGCAATCGCCCCTTCCCCTGGCGCAAGAAGTGGGAGCGCTGCTGGGATGAGGTGCGGTATTGTAGCGAGCGATGTCGTGGAGCTAAGAAATGAAAAAAAATACGGAGTCGAAAAAGGCTCTGCGCCTTATCCTGGGCGATCAACTCAACATCGCACACTCCTGGTACCGCACAGTGGACCCGTCCGTGACACACCTCATGATGGAGGTGCGGGAAGAGGCAACCTATGTCACCCACCACATTCAAAAGGTGGCAGGTTTTTTTGCCGCTATGCGGGAATTTGCCCGTGAGCTGACAGCCCGTGGGCATACAGTGCGGTACATTAGATTAGATTCCCCAGAAAACCTGCACTCACTAGCCGAGAACACCCTTGCGGTGGCGAAGGAGCTCGGCGCAACCCGAATTGAATATCAGCTGCCCGATGAATACCGGGTGGACCAGGCCCTTAAAGGGCTTGCAGATAAAACTAAGATTGCAGTGGCGGCAGTAGATACTGAGCACTTCTTTACGACCCGCGACACCGTAGCAGAGCTCTTTAAGGGGAAGAAGACTTTCCTTATGGAGAGCTTCTATCGTGAGATGCGGCGGCGCCACGGCATCCTGATGGATGGGGAGAATCCGGTGGGCGATGCCTGGAACTTTGATCATGAGAATCGCAAGCCACTGCGCGCTGGAGTTATCCCGCCTGCTGCACCACATTATCACCACGACGTATCAGAGATCGTGGCACTCCTCAAAGGCGCCAAGGTGCCTACCATCGGCCGGATTACCGCTAGCGACTTTCGCTGGCCCATATCTCGCACCGAAGCACTCGCATCTTTGGAGCATTTTGCCACCCACTGCTTGCCGCTTTTCGGCGAATATCAAGATGCGATGCATACAGAGCATCGCTTTTTATTCCACTCGCTGCTTTCATTCCCGCTTAACATAAAGCTTATCTCACCGGCTGAGGTGATCGAACGATGCATCGCTGAGTGGCGGGCTAGGCCGGATGAGATATCGCTTCCCCAAATCGAGGGCTTTGTGCGCCAGATCCTGGGCTGGCGTGAGTATATGCGTGGGCTTTACTGGGCCAAGATGCCGGAGTATGCAGCGCTTAACTTCTTTGGTGCCTCTACACCACTGCCGAAATGGTACTGGACCGGAGAGACCAAGATGCGCTGCCTTAGTGCGGCGATCACTCAGTCTCTTGATGAGGCATACGCTCATCATATACAGCGGCTGATGGTGACTGGAAATTTTGCGATGATTGCAGGCATTAACCCCGATGAGGTCGACCGCTGGTATTTAGGCGTCTATATCGACGCCCTGGAATGGGTTGAGATCACCAACACCCGCGGGATGAGTCAGTTTGCAGATGGCGGAATTATCGCCACTAAGCCGTATGCAGCCTCGGCAAACTATATCGGGAAGATGAGTAACTACTGCTCACAGTGTAGGTATGATCCCAAGAAACGGATCGGTGATAACGCTTGCCCCTTTAATAGTCTATACTGGGACTTCTTCGACCGTAACCGAGCCCTTCTGGCGAAAAACCCGCGCATCGGGATGGCGTATCGAAACCTTGATAAGATGGCCAAAGAAGATCTGGTGCAGATTCGCTCTCAGGCGAAGCAGTATCGGGATCAGCTTGATAGTTTATAAGGATCCTTAACTGTTTGGGGAATTGACCGC
>JBILUF010000288.1:0-3934 GCA_044371155.1 Bdellovibrionota bacterium | reverse complement strand
TTGAATACCTTGCAAAAGAAGCAATGCGGCTATGATGTTGGGCGATTAAGAGGGGGCCCTGGAACTACTTCGCCGTGGCGCATACTTTGGACCGCGCCACTTCCCCCATCTGCGTTAGAACCTGTTCCAGGGGTGCAGTGGAGTTATCAATAATGACTGAGTCAGGGGCTGGCTTTGTTGGGGCCACTGCGCGGCTCGCATCCCGCGCGTCACGTTCAACGATCTCTTTGAGCATCTGCTGCCTTAGCTCGTCGTGACTTGCGCCAGAGCTGTCAGCAAGCTGGGCGATCCGACGCTCCACTCGCACTGCTGCATCTGCCTCGATAAAGAACTTCACCTGCGCATCCGGGAAGACCACCGTTCCCATGTCGCGCCCCTCGGCTACTAAATTTGCCCCGGGAAACGCATCCCGCTGCAATGGGTGCAGAGCGCTACGCACCTCTGCATGACGCGCCGCTTTTGAGGTTGCCTCTGATACCTGGGGGGTCTGAACCTCTTGGGTCACATCTTGATGATCTACAAAGAGTCTTGCCGATGTGGTGTCCCCTTCAGCGCAGCGTAGCTGTATGGTGTGTCTGCCAAGCATCGCCACTAGCTGCTCAGGCGACTCGACATCAACCCCTTCTGACAACGTCAGGAATGCAACTCCTCGATAGAGTAGCCCGGTGTTAAGATGTAGATACCCCAGCCGCTGCGCCAAGAGCCTGGCAAGAGTTGTCTTGCCAGAGCTTGCCAGTCCATCAATCGCTACTACAATCCGGGTCACGCAGTATACCTTCTTTAGAATATCAGAACAGCTTGAGCTAACAGTTCGAACGCTCCAGCGCTACCGTATACTACTGCGCTGCTGGGGTGAAGTCCCAAGAGCGGGATTTGATGCACTGAAATCACACCGCGCCACCAGGGAGGGTTGTGAGGGGTCGAGTGACCTTCGCAGCCCTTGCGAATCCATCCTTCACGACGCAGGTGCTCTGGGTTACTATTGAGAAGGGCCATGCAACATATCTCCAATCGAAATAAGCCACCCTTATCCGCCGATTCCTCGGGTGCTAGCAGCCCGCACGTGAAGGCACGCACTGAGCGCCCGGACTCCTATCCCCCTCGGACGGTGGTGTCCCCTGATGCAGTGGACTGGGCCATTCCGCTGCATGGATACTGCCCGCCTGAATACACTGCACCAAAAGTGCTAGCGATGGATCGGTCTCGGGATGCGAACGATCCCAGCTTATGGGCCGATCCTCCTGACCCAAGCATCGTGCGCAGCTCTATCCAGAGCTTTGAAGGACCTTTGCAGTTCGATCGTGATCGGCCACTGAACCCCCATGGTCGCACCGGTATCAGTGGGCGTGGCGAGCTTGGTTGTTGGGGGCCAAACCATGCCGCTGATCCGATAGTAACCCGCAGCAACCAATACAGCGGCGTGATTGAAGCGATCTTGATAGAGCGAGTCGACTCTGGAGAGCTAGCCATTCCAGGTGGCATGCGTGACCGCACCGATCCAAATATCTCGGCGACTCTGGCGCGGGAGCTTTCTGAGGAGACAGGCGCTCGACTTAACTTCTCGCAGGCTGCGATCCTATACCGTGGTTATGTCGATGACCGCCGCAACACCGATAATGCCTGGATCGAGACTACAGTCTCGCACCTGCATCTCTCAGCCGAGCAAGCGGCAGCACTTACCCTCACCGCTGGTGATGATGCTCGCCCAGGCAGCGCGCGTTGGGTGCCCCTCACCCCCGAAAGGCTTGCCGGTATGTACGCAAGTCACGGTGAATTTTTGCGCTTGGCGCTGCGGCGCCTTCAAATCCTATAGCGCTGAGCTAGAGATGTTGCTTCAACCTCTGCGCTGCGTGGCCTGCCGAGCGCATTCAAAAAAGAATTGCCTCAAGCCTCCAACTAATTTAGTATATACCAGTATATACTATGTTGCTCCTGCGCCTTGTTAAGGCCCTCACCAAAGCCAACATCAGCTACGCCATCGCTGGTGGCTATGCTGTTGCGTTGCATGGCGCAGTGCGTGGAACAGTGGATATCGACATCGTTCTGGCACTGAAGCCAGAGGCGTATGAACGAATTGAAGGGGCACTCGCTTCGATCGGATTGAGGTCTCGAATCCCGGTAACAGGAAAAGAGGTTTTGCAGTTTCGAGAGGAATACATCCGGAAACGGAACCTTATCGCGTGGGGGTTCATAAATCCGTCAGACCCCACTGAAGTAGTCGACGTAATCATCACCCATGATGTATCCAGATTGAAGACCGAAAAGGTCTCGGTGCAGGGGCTCAGGATCAATCTGCTTAGCAAAAAAAGTCTTATTGCCATGAAGAGGAAAAGCGCACGACCGCAAGATCTGGAGGATATCCGGGCGTTGGAGAAGCTATGACACGACCAGTGCAATATTTTACTGATGAGTACCTAGTAAACTGCAAGAAGATGTCGCCAGCGTCCATCGCTCGGTTTCTGGAGGATTTTAGACTGATGGCCGCTGAGCGTTCCAAAACTAACCCCCAAAAACTAATTAGCATTAAGATGCCTCAAGAGTTACTGAGAGCTTTCCGAGGAAGATGCGAAGTTGAGGGATGCAAATATCAGACAAAGATAAAGGAGCTAATGATTGCATGGTTGAGGGAGGGCTAATCTTGTATTTTTCACGAAGCTTGCTGCGCTCGCCGTGAAAAATGTTCGGAAACCAGGCCCTCCATGGCCTGGTTCCTCATCGCCTACAGATTCGCGGAGGCGAATCAAAACAACAGCCTAGAGTGATGCTTGGCAAAAGCCTTGCCAGTTTTACTGGCGCGGACTTTTGCACATCACTATAGGTGGGATCCGCAGCACCTGCACAAACTGTAGGCTCTAAGTAGCCCGAATACTGCACATTCTTTCAATATTCGGGCTAATAAAAGCTTTTGCCCATTATCTCTGGCTAATGATCTCCGCGCCAAGCCTGCGCTTGAGTTGAGTGCCTAAATCTCACTCTGGGACAGAGGCCGGATGGGACCGACAACCCGCTGGGTGCTCTCGATTACTCCACTGGCTCTATCGCTGCCAGCGCACGCAGCGCCTTAGCGCGCGCATGTTCCACAGAGGTATCTCGTGCGAGGGTGACCCCCATGCGGCGATGCCCTTCCACGGAGGGCTTCCCAAATAGTCGAAGCTGCGTCTGCGGCTCGGTAAGCGCGCGTTCGACGTTTTGAAAAGCCATCTGCGTTGAATTTCCCGACACCACCAACGCTGCTGATGCCGATGGCCCCACCTGCTCAATCCCTGGGATGGGAAGCCCCAAGATGGCGCGGGCATGCAGCGCAAACTGAGAGAGATCCTGCGAGATAAGAGTCACAAGCCCAGTATCATGAGGACGCGGTGACACCTCGCTAAAGTATACTGTGTCTCCTTGAATGAAGAGCTCCACTCCAAAGACCCCTCGCCCGCCGAGCGCCTCTGTGATGGCGCCAGCTATCCGCTGTGATTCCGCCAGCGCCACCTCCGACATCGGCTGGGGCTGCCAGGATTCCCGATAGTCGCCGTCCACCTGCTTATGGCCAATCGGCTCACAAAACGAAGTGCCGCCGACATGTCGCACCGTAAGCAGTGTAATCTCAAAATCAAACTCGATGAATCCTTCAACGATGACCTTCCCCTTTCCGGCGCGCCCTCCAGCCTGTGCATACTCCCAGGCACTCTGCACATCGCTTTCGCTGCGCACCAAGCTCTGCCCCTTACCAGAGGAGCTCATAATCGGTTTCACCACACAAGGAAACCCAAGCGCTGTCACGGCCGCGCGGTAGTCCGCCTCTGTCTCGGCAAAGCGGTATGGAGAGGTTTTAAGCTTTAACTCCTCGGCGGCTAGTTTGCGAATCCCTTCCCGATTCATTGTGAGCTTGGCGGCTCGCGCGGTGGGAATGACCGTATATCCCTCGCGCTCTAGCTCCACCAAG
>JBILUF010000287.1:0-3935 GCA_044371155.1 Bdellovibrionota bacterium | reverse complement strand
TTCATCCCACCTTCTACGAGCTGCGGTCGAAAGCTCTCGGGCGGGCGAGTTGCAAGCAGTTTAGGCGGAAGATCTGTTGCCTTGACCTCGTCCGCTGGTGACAGCGCCAGCAGGCTCTCGATCACATTCTCAAGCTCTCGCACGTTACCCGGCCAGGGATACTCAACCAGCTTATCCATCGCCTCAGCGGTGATCGCAAGTTGGCGCTCCCCATAGGATGGGCCAAGCTTTCGGATAAAGTATTGAGCCAAGTTGGCAATATCATCAAACCTGTCACGCAACGGGGGCAGGTGCAGATTTACAACATGTATCCTGTAGTAGAGGTCTTCGCGGAATATCTTTTGCCTAATGAGCTCCTCTAGGTTCTTATTCGTCGCTGCTATCACTCGGACATTCACCTGAATCGGCTTCGAGCGTCCAACCCGGTAGAACTCCTGCTCCTGCAGAAACCGCAGCATCTTCACCTGTACAGCAAGGGAGAGCTCGCCGATCTCATCAAGAAATAGGGTGCCTCCATCGGCGAGCTCAAAATGCCCGATGCGTCGCTCCACCGCGTGAGTAAACGCGCCTTTTTCATGCCCAAAAAGCTCGGACTCAATCAACGACTCGGGGATCGCAGCGCAGTTAATCGCAACAAAGGGGCCAGAGGCGCGAGCACTGAGCTCATGGATCTGGCGCGCGATCATCTCTTTACCCGTACCCGACTCCCCAGTGATAAGAACCGTAGCATCGCGTGGTGCGATCTGCTTAATGCTCTCAAAAAGCTGCCGCATCGGGGTACTTTGCCCCACCAGCAGACCGAAATCCGCCGCTGGCGCCTCGCGTTGTGTTCGTGAAACTTTGGGTGCCTCCATCCCCGGCACCACCGCGTTCCCCAGAGTCTTAACGATCAGGGTGGTGAGCTCTTCTACATCAAAAGGCTTGTTGAGATAATCAACTGCTCCAAGCTTCATCGCCTCCACCGCCGTTCGGACAGTGTTGGTAGCGGTGAGCATTATGACCGGCACCGGAATGGCTTTCTCGCGAATTCGCCGCAAGGTCTCGATACCACCGAGCGTGGGCATGATAACGTCAAGCAGGATTAAATCTGGTCGGATATCATCAACCATCAAAAGAGCCTCTCCGCCATCGCTGGCGGTGCTCACCTCGAAGTGGTTGCGCAAAAGAAGCTTAAGGGAGTCCCTGATCCCTGCTTCGTCATCAACTACTAAAACCCGCTTGCGCGACTCTTCCATAGAGATCTCTTACCGTTAAACTCGCCCACTGAAGGAGTGATCATTATAGCTCATGACATTCCTGCTCATGTTCTGTGGTTTGGCGAATGTTGCTGGTTGAGGCAACACTCTGGCTCAGCCGCTGTATGGACTGAATTATCCCAATATATTTAGATGCACCAACTGGCCAAAGTGCGCACCACTTGTTACAACCGCATAGCCCATATTATCCCCTATTTTAGGGCAGTTAGGGAAAACGGTGAAAAATGCATAGTTCCTCCAGGATACGGAATAAGTCTTTGAGCTGCCAGCCACTATTCGCTCGTTGGGCCGCCATATGGATACAAGCCATTCTGCGTCGAGCCCTCCCACTGCTACCAATCGCGGCAGCAGTGGCACTCCTAATCTCCGGCACCTCTTTTGCGACGCCGCAAGGAAAACCTGGGTCAGAGCTAATCGAGCGATACCTCGGAGACGCAGCGGCTGGCTCTATGGGATCGGACTTAACCCCAGCTATCAAGGCGCTGAAGGCGGGAAACTATGAGCGAGCACTCTCGCAGCTTGAGAGGGCTAAGGAGGGTAGCGCGCGCAATAAAAGGCTTGATAGAATACTATTCCTTGAGGCGCTAGCCTATCTCCAAGGTGGGTCGAAAGATGGAGCATTACGATCTCTGGAGCAATCTCTGGCACTGCGCGGGAGTAATTCCGATGCACTGACTCTCTATGCCGAGCTCCTCTCATCGCCCGAGCGCAAGCTTGATGCGATTACTCAGGCGCTCTGGTTTAACCGGTTCGTCACCGTGTCCCCCGCCTCTGCGCTAGCGCAGCAGGCCACCATTCTGATGAAACTCGGCCAACCGAAGCGGGCAGAGCGGGCGATCGCCTCCGCGATTGCGCAAAGTCCTACTTGTATCGAGTGTCGGCTAGTAGCTTCTGAGCTGGCACTTGCAGCGGGAAGGAAACAAGAAGCGATCTCTACCCTGGAGCAATCTCTCACCACATCGCCCGATGATAGCAAGGTCAAATCAGCCTTGGCCAAAACGCTACTCTCTGGGGCACAGCGGGGAAAAGATGCTCCACAGATAGCGGAGGCCAGACGTCTTGCCGCCGAGCTCTACCTTGCTGGGGACAAAAGCGACCTTGATACCGCTTCCTTATACGCAAAGGCTCTGATCGAATCAGAGGATGCAAAATCAGCGCAAAAGGTGGTAAGCGCAGCGATAGCAAAACACCCAAAGGATGAAAATCTTCTCCGTCTTCAGCAACAGATTCGAATCGAACAAAGCGCTCTCCCTTAGAGTCGACTATGTGATTTTTTTGCTCTGTGCTTTGTTGTTCTGTGCCTTTTTGATTATCTGTGTCTCATGCACTACTGCTCCTTGAAACCTATCAGGGGCAGGGCCGGGGACTATTCCGCAGATCAACTTTAATCATTTGGTGCCATCACACTATGCACTAACACTTGGTGCCTTGGTGCCAAAATAGATCTCTTGCAAGAGCGGTGAACGTTGCACCTCAGGAACACTCCCTTCTAAGACGACCCGCCCGAGGTCAAACACCGCCACTCGATCTGCGATCTGCTCAATAAAATGCATATCGTGCTCAATTATGAGCACCGTCTTGCCACGCTCTTTTAGAGAGCGGATGAGTGTTGATAGCTCTCCTTTTAGGATCGGCGCCACTCCAGCGGTAGGCTCATCGAGCAGTAATAGTTCTGCGCCCACGGCCAGGGTACGAGCGATCTCAAGCAGCCGAAGCTGCCCTCCTGATAGACTGCTAGAGCGTTTTTGAAGGTGCCCCTCTAACCCAACCTCTCGCAGGGCAACGACCGCCTCATCTTGGTACCGCCTGAGCTTTTTTGACCACGGAAGCATACTGCCCCAAAGCCCCTCACGGCTCTCAATGGCGGTGAGCATGTTCTCAAGCACACTCATATCGCGAAAGACACCGCTATTTTGAAAAACGCGCCCAAGCCCTCGGCGCGCGCGTTGATGCGGCTCAAGAAGTGAGATCTCCTCTCCATGCAGCCTGATACTACCGCTCTCAACCCGGACAAACCCAGAGAGCGAGTTGAAGAAAGTAGTTTTGCCGCTGCCATTTGGGCCAATCACACCGACACACTCCCCGGCTCTCACTGCTAGGGATGCCCCTTTTAGTATCTGGCTTCCCCCTAAGCTAGCTTCAATCCCGCTTGCCTCAAGAATATACCCGGCTTTTTGCAGCACTGCTTCGTTCATACCTTTCTCTCCTGCGGAAATAACCGAGCACGGTTGAACCAGACAAATAGAAATAACAACGCGGCGTATAACAGCTGGCGTGCCGGCCCAAGAATCGAGGATGGAATCTCTACAAATCGGAGTGCCTCCGGCACGAGCAACATCCCCACAGTCGCCCCCACCGTTCCCCAGAAAGACCCGGGCCTGCCTACCACAACGATGGTGAGCACTAGTATCATATCGGCCAACGAGAATGAGCTTGGATCGATGAAGCTGATGTAGAAACTAAAGAGCGCCCCCGCTACCGCCGCCGCTACCGATGCAAACACCAAGGAGAATAGCCGAAGCCCCGCCACATTTAATCCTATCGACAACGCAGCGGGAGTGAACTCCCCCACTCCGCGCAGCGCCCTCCCATATGAGCCTCGGATAAGGCAGTAGGCGGAAAGGCAAACAATCAGACACACCAGCCACACGAGGGCAAGAAACCGCAGATTCGAATCAA
>JBILUF010000286.1:0-3946 GCA_044371155.1 Bdellovibrionota bacterium | reverse complement strand
CCGCATAGCCGATCCGCTCGCGCTCCATGATTGCCTTACGCTCTTGGCAATCCGACTGTGCGTAGAAATCCCGGGTAACCTGCTCGCGCCGTGACACCTCGTCATACTTGCGAGTGAGCAGATTGACATGATTGGCCCACCCTAAAAACGATTCATTTCCTGAAAGCGTCGCCACCATTGATGAATAGTTATACGCTCCACCCTGCGCCTCCAGCACTACCCCGCGCGGCATCTTCTCAAGTTGCTGAATCACGGCACCGGCACCGGGGAATTGCTTCTCGATGCTGCTAAGGCCCTGTGCATACGGTTTTATCGTGAACTCTGTGCCTACACGATACTTCATACTACTCAGAAAAAATCCAAGGAACGCCGCCACGGCAACCACCCCAGCACACCGAAGTAACGCCGCAGATCGAAGCACCTGAGGAAGTCGCTTCATCGCTTCTGCCACAAGGGCAAATGCCGCTAGGTGCAAAAACCCCCAGGCTGCGCTATAGAACTTAAACACTGTGTTCATCCGTTCATCAGGGCCACCATACGGATCGTCAACGAATAAAATCTCTGGAAAGATAATCCCCAAGGTGGCCGCAAGCCCTAAAAGCTCAATAAAAAACACCGCACCTACTCTGTCATCGTTGTCGCGGCGGCGAAGCTGTTCAACAATTCTCCAGCCCTGTAGAATGCCGATAAAACCAGCCAAAAGAAGCGCGGCACCCGAGAGGTATCCAAAGACCAGTGCCAGCACCTTACCAACACGCTCCACCCAGTCGCGCGAGAGGATAACAAGGCTTATACTGATAAGCCCTAGCGGCAATCCCCAGTGCATTAAAAAGAGTCGGGCCGGACTGCCGATTGCTGCCTCTACCGGCGGCTCAATACGCAGATGGAAAATCCCCGCAATCCAGATCACCACCTCAGAGATCGTTTGCGATCCAAAGGGTAGGGTCACAAATCGCAGCGGATCTCCCGGCGGAGTAATATTGCGAGACTGCGCCCAAAAAAGTGCTGTCACCACCCATAAACCAACAAAACAACCGACCAGGGCCGCCACTGCAGCCGGCGCGCCCACGGGATTAGTGTGCTTTAAGAGATGCCGTTGAAGCTCGACCCCTACGAGCACCACCGCAAGTGTCATGAGAGTAAATGGGAGCTCCCAGGCGTTTGCAGCGAAGGTCCATGCAGCCACCAACGCCACAAAAGAACCCCACAACCCAAGTCGCACCCACACTGACTGACGGTTAAGAAACGGCAAGAGCTGCATTCCAAGCAGAACCAACGCCGGAAGAAGCGGTAAATTAAGAAAGTGCGGGTGCAGATCACCTAGCAGGAAAGACCAGGCTGGAAACTCATTAATAGTGCCAGGGATTACTCGGGAGGGCCCCCACCAGTTGGAGTTCTGGGTGGCATATGAAACGACCCCGGCTACATTAGAGCCAAACGCTATTAGCACAGCGCACCCGAGTGCGGCGGCGACGCTAAAATTTAAATGGCGAGTCAAGAACCGGAAGAACACCGCCACATACAACCCCATCGTGACTGATTGCAACAGATGATAGGTCTGCCACACCTCAAGCCCCGCTAGGTGCGACACCATCGCGCCAAAACGATACCAGTAGAGATAATAATTGAGCACCGCTCCCGACATCCACGGCTCCCGCGCCTCAAGCGGGTGCTGCACAACAGAGCTAAGCAGCGCATAGTCTCTAAGCCGCTCACCAATACTTACAAAGTCAGGCCAGAGATGACAAAGAGTGTAGGCAACAACCACCCCGCCTATCCACACCAGCACTGGCAAAAGCTCGCTACGCCGCCGATGCATCACCTCTCTGATTGAGCATCGGGTGTTTCCCTGCCAACGCTGCAACGAGATCACTACAAACGAAAGTAACAACAAGGTGATGAGGTAGGTATACCACCCTACCCCGACTAAAGACCCCAGCAACGCTCCTAGCACGGGGGTGAGGAGCACCAGCACCACCGCCAGCTCCAACGCTGGCAAGCCAAACATTACGGCCAACACTCCCAGGGCCAAAATCAGTGAGGTAATAACTACCATGCATCACTCCGTAAAAGCGGCAGATCCTGAAGACAAGGCCGGAGCAAATTTGGTCGCATACAACACCTCCCCTCCAGACTGGAACACTACTCGAAAAATATCCGTTCGCTGCGAAAATTTCTGGAGCCCTTGTTGCTGGTAGACCCCGGTGCGATACGCCTCGCGCTCCACATCGCCCAGCACGACAAAAGCTATCCGGTATTCATCAATGATCTGGGTGGCACGCTGCGCATCGGTGGTGGAGTAGAACTCACGCACCGCGGCCCGTCGAGTTGCGATCTCTGATTGAGGTACTCCACGCTGACTCACATGGTGATCCCATCCCAATACGGTTGGCAGTCCGGTATTCATCGCTATACGAGTGAAGGGGCCGTATGAATTGCCAAAGGCCTCGATGATGACAGGCTGACCGTGTATCTCTCGTCGCATCCACTGCAGAAGATAGCCACGATCTGGGTTTTGGAAGGAATGGTATGCCATCCCATCGAGGGTGGGCCTTGGAGCTCTCTCAATCCGGTGAAAAAGCGCCATCCCCCAAAGATTTATCGCGGTGCCAATCGCAGCGACGAGCAACGAAAGCACTGCTGAGCCCGCCACTACAGTGCGCCCGATACACCCGCTGTTACGTGTTAGTCCCGGCAAAAGGGCAAAGAAGCCCAATCCGCATAGGAACCATACGGGGATGTAAAACTTAAAGATCGTATTCATCCGATCCATCAAGAACACAAGCTCCACCGTCGTTACGATGAGAAGTGCAGCGACAAAAAGTAGTGCACCTGCACGTTGAGTAAAGGAGAGATCGCTACAAGCTGCTGCAATCGTGGCGCAGAACAAGCCGGCAGAGAGACCGCAGAGCAGGGTCCATGATGGCGTTTGCCCCTGAAGCTGCTGGGAAACTACCTGCCCCAACAAAAGGGGCACTGAGGCAACTACTAAGGCGCACGCAAATGTGAGGTAGTGTATCCGTGCCTCTCGCGACAGACGCAACGTTAATCCCACCAGCGCGAGTCCCACGGGCACGATCCACAGCCCCAAATACCGCACCACATGGGAGGCAGAATTAAACTCCCCTAAAACCCAGCCAAAATGCAGCTCCGGGCCTGGCCCCATCGAGGCACGGAGCGGCACCACCACCAGCGAGGCCGCCAGCCCGGCAATCAGTAGATATTCGGCCGCACGAGCCACACAGCGCAGGGCGGGTGGTGTGTGGAACACTAAAATCGCCGCCACAAGGGCCCCTAACAATAACGCCCCTTGCGAGACAGAGTCCCAGGAATTTATCCCAAACAACGCCCCCAAAATAAGACCATGTACGAGCGGTAGCTCAAGCCGCCCGCCCTCCCGCACATACCGCATACCGGCAACTGAGCAGCCCAAACTCACTACCGCCACAGGGATCGCCATCACATGCGCATGCAGATCCGCAAACAGCACCGACCACAGCGGATACTCACTGAACGCGGGGGAGGCAAACACTCGAGAGCTCGCCCAGAACAGGTCAAACCCGGCCTTTTGACCCTCAAACCAAAAAAGCCTCCACACCTCCCAGTTACTAAGAAGGGTGATCGCGAGAGCGCCCCACAATGCAGCAGAGGCCCGCACCCCAAGCTCTCGCAGCACCCCAAGTGTTGCGGTGCCAATAAACGCACCAATCGTTACCACTGCCAGATTAAACCCCAGGGCTGAATCCACCGCTGCCAGCTTGTGGAGCAGTGAAAAGATAAAAAAGCCAAGGTAGTAGTAGTTAAGAGTAAGTCCCGCCGCCCAAGGCTCCTGCGGAGGAAGATGCTCTAACCGGATAAGCGCATTGAGGAGGGTAAAGTCCATTGGCTTTTCCCCCCAGAAGATCTCCGGTTGTAGGGAGCGTAAGAGTAGAAAAAAGAGAAAAAG
>JBILUF010000285.1:0-3976 GCA_044371155.1 Bdellovibrionota bacterium | reverse complement strand
GTGGCAAAGTGAAGATAGCACGCGGCGAGGAAGGATTAGGATTTGCCATTACCCAGAAAACCAACACGCCAGCGCCACCTGTGCGCGGCAGGAAAGCTGTACGCCAGTCGGAGCCGGTGAAGAGTTAATAAGCAGTCGGAATAAGCGAAGTAAGATCGATGGGTTGCTACTGGCCGGCAGGGCTAATAGCCAGAAATTTTTTGCTCCCGCAAGGCTACCTCCAGACTCAAAGCCTCCATAACTACCGTTGAGGGTCGGTTTACAGGGGCCCGTGGTATCCCATCGGTTTTTCTGAGGTGTCTTATGAGGTTTCTCTCCGCTGCACTATCGTTTTGTGCCACATTCCTCGCTGTGTATCCAGCGCATAGTCAGCAGCCGCGCGTTATAAAAGTCACAGCTGATGGTCAGATTCAGTCTATCTCCCTTACAGAGGCTGATAGAGGCAGGGATATTATCCTTCTGGCCGAGTCCACCAAGGCATCTGCGCAGGCATTCACTGTTGGGCTTGGGGGAGTCAATAATGTCTCTGCGCGACTCTACGGAACAGTAGCAAATGCCTCAACTAATGCTCTCTTGATTGATAAAGACGCCGGATTTAATCTGCTCTCGCTGCGGGATCGGTATGGTGTTGCGGTAGAGAGAATTCGATTCTCATCAGAGGGCTCCTCGGGAACCGGTGGCACAGGGGGTTCATGTCTTAGTGAGCATTCAGAGCTGCAGGATGTCGTGCCGTATCTGCGATATGCCTATCCTGGCAAAAGTGATGAGGAGATCTGCCTTATCTTAACATCTTCTTCCAATGATGAGCCGAGTCCCGATAAACCGTCGCTCACGTTTGGCACTGGATTCATTTATCGAAGTGCCTGCACCTTGAATCATAAGATTGTCGCGCAAGTGAGGATATCCACATCGGAGATTCAAAGCTCTGACTTTGACGGAACGAAGTCAGTCTTAATCAAAGTCGCCCTGACCTCTGAGGATGCAGCTAGGGGCCTAATCCGCACCAAGATAGCGGAAGGTCGTGAAAAAGGTGCCCCGTACTATATGTCACCCACCTTAAATCCCGTGAATGAGGATAAGTATGGCAAGCCGGACTCAGATATGTTGGTGATCCAAACACATAATCGGCTGGGGGTGCTCCAGAGCTCCTCCGTGAGCCAGACCCGACCATTTTTTACCTATAAACAGAATAGAGGCTATACGATTAGGCAGATGAACATCTCGAATCTTCGCGGGTATGTCGCCAAGCGCAATCTCCGTCGGGGTGCGCTACGAGAGACCTTCACCACTGTTAACGAAAAGGTGGGTAAGATCTACTCTGTCTGTATGCCAGCAAAGCCGAACATTGTGGGTCTCTGTACTAGTGCCTACTCTCGAGTTTTCAAGATCAGGTGTCGTGGTCTTTAGGGACCCGACTCGACACTGTAATAACCTCGGATAGTGATTGCTTTGAAAGGGCATCAGACACTGACTGCATGAGGGCCGGTGGCGAGCCGTGGGCCTTTAAAAGCTCCACGGTGAGTGTAATCCGACTTCAGCGAGGTAAGGACGGCCAGGTGAGAGAGGATAAATAAAGAGCGCGGAATGAAGATCCCCAGATCCAACATCGACTGTCTAATCAAACCATTGCTCTTAAATTATAGCTCTATCGGTCTTTCCTGTATGCTCTTAGGGACTGTTAGATCCCAATTGATTGGGGCACTGCCGCTCGCTGTCAGGTAGTCGTTTGCCTTTGAAAAATGGTGGCATCCTAGGAATCCGCGGTGGGCTGAGAGAGGAGAGGGGTGAGGTGCCTTGAGAACCAGATGTCGGGTCGTGTCGATAGCAACTCCCTTTTTTTGAGCATGAGAGCCCCACAGCATAAATACAACCCCATCGCGTCGCTCGTTGAGCTCTTTAATCACGCGATCGGTAAACCGCTCCCAGCCGAGGTTGGCATGCGACAGCGGTTGGCCTTCCTGGACAGTAAGGGTGGTGTTAAGAAGGAGCACTCCCTGCAGCGCCCAATGCTCCAGCGATCCCGAGGTGGGTATCGAGCAACCCAGGTCACTACGAAGCTCTTTAAAGATATTCTGTAATGAAGGTGGAAGCGGGATCCCTGGGCGTACTGAGAAGCATAAGCCGTGCGCTTGACCCGGTCCATGATAGGGATCTTGCCCGAGGATCACCACTTTCACGCGGTTGAATGGGGTGAGCGATAGTGCGGCGAAGACCTCTGCGTTCTTGGGATAAATCTGTTTGCCGTTACCTCTCTCCCGCGCAATGAACTCGGTGAGCTCATTAAAATAGGGTGCCTCTCGCTCTCCAGCGAGGACATCCTTCCACTGCAGCGAGGAGGAGGACTGCAGCGAGGAAGAAGCCTGGAGCGAGGAAGGGAGCTGTGTCTGTGGCGCCATATTCACATCGCCAAGATAAGGGAGTGGGGGAGTGAATTCAAGGGGAAGGAGGCCAACGGTGGTGGGGGAATCCGTGGAGCAGCCCGGTAGCACTCACCTCTACGCTAATAGGCCTTCGCTTCGTCTATTTCAGCTAAGATATCCACGTATGACTGGTATCTACTTTCTGCGATGCGGCCGTCCCGTACTGCATCCTTAACAGCACAGGGATCCTCTTTGGTATGAGAGCAGTCTCCATAGGGGCACGACTGACCAAGTTCCTCAATCTCAGCGAATCCAGCGCGAATAAGGCGAGAATCGAGATGAGCAACGCCGAAGCTTTGGATACCCGGCAGATCAACTACAATGAGTGGTGGGCTGGCTGGACGTTGGTATAGGTGCCCCAATGGCTGAGCGGTAGTTTGTCGCCCTTGGCCGGTTCTTTCACTCACCTCCCCCACGCGTTGCTGTGCCTCTGGGATCAGCGCATTGATAATGGTGCTTTTCCCAACTCCGGAGATTCCCGCAAGCACGGCGATACGCATACTGGGATCGGCAAGACGCTCCTTTAGCTCAGCGATTCCCTCGCCGCTACGGGCGCTTGTGTACAGCAGGTCGATACCTAATTGCTCGTAGATTCCGGTGAGGCGCGAGGCGGTCTCGATACCGAGGTCGACTTTATTTACCAACAGAGTTGCGGGAATCCCCTCAAGACGGGCTAATGCCAGTAAGCGATCAATAAAAGTCGTATTAAAAAGGGGCGGTATGGCTGCTCCAACAAACAGATGGTCAACGTTGGCAACGATTCGACGCACCTGGCCGAAGTAGGTACGAGTTAAGCAGTTGCGGGGCTCTTGAGACCGCTCAACAAATGGTTTGCCGCGTGAGATACTATATTCAACTGTGTCACCAACGGTGACATCAAGATTCTTTGTTGAAAGTTGCCCCGAGATAATCTCAGGTGCCGAGGTGAGCAGAGTGGCGGAGCGCCGGGAGGTAGATAGCACAGTGGCAATAAGGGGGATATCTGCTGTTGCCTGTTTCATGTCGTTAGGGGTGCAAGTGTGAACAGATTAGAAGAGGACTGCTCAACGGGGGTTGCCGCGATAAATCCTTTGAGCTGTATGAAAAGTGCTCGTATCTCGGATAGGACAAGCGACCAGTCGATCTGATGCCCGTAACGGTGGATCAGGATACTGGTGATCGTAAAAACTACCGGTGCTGCCAGCGCTGGCAAGAACCCACGCACCGCGATCCCTGGAAGTACCTTCACAATGATCCAGAAGAGCGCTCCATTTACACCAAGTAGGAGGAGAGCATGCCAGGAGAGCTCATTTGGTATTGAGAGGAAAAGCGCTGCGTCCCAAAGATAGGTATTAACGATTGAGAGTACAAAAACGGTCAATAGTGCCGACACCGGCCCAGATACGGTCAGTCCTGGGATTAGGAAAGCAGTAAGGAGTAAAGCCAAAGTTTGTAAGGCCCAGTATTCGAGCTTAAGAGGCATAGGAAAAATCTCTAATCAATTCGCATTTATGCTAGCAGTGGAAAACCGCAACGGCAATGCTTATAAGAACTACCAAGAGTTTAGCTCGATTTGT